>NZ_JASDCZ010000155.1:0-4442 GCF_030407635.1 Micrococcus sp. APC 4021 | reverse complement strand
CCTCGACCCCCGCCGTCGTGCGCCGTGCCGACGTGCTGATCTCCGGCTGCGGCCCCGCCGGCGCCACCGCCGCCGCCCACCTCGCCGCGGCGGGGCTGGACGTGGTGGTGCTCGAGAAGACCGCGCACCCGCGTGAGAAGGTCTGCGGCGACGGCCTGACCCCGCAGGCGGTCCGGGAGCTGCAGCTGCTCGGCGTGCCCCACCGGGGTGAGCCCGGCGACGACGGCGGCTGGCGCGTCATCCGCGGCCTGCGGCTGCGCGCGGGCGAGCGCAGCGTGGACGTGCCGTGGGCGCCCACCCAGACGTGGCCGGACTACGCGCTCACGCGCACCCGACGCGATTTCGACGCCCTCCTGGCGGACCTGGCGCGCACCCGCGGCGCCGAGGTCCGCGAGCGGCACGCCGTCACCGGCGTCGTGCGGGACGAGGCCGGACGCGTGGTCGGGCTGGACGCGGAGCTGATCGCGCCGAACGGCCGCAAGACCGGGGAGACCGCCCGCTTCACCGCACCGATCGTGCTCGCGTGCGACGGCGTCTCCGCCCGCGCCGCCGTCTCCGCGGGCCTGCACCGCCGCGAGGACCGGCCCATGGGCGTGGCCGTGCGGGCCTATTACACCGCCGGCGCCGCCGTCGACGGGGCGATCCCCGCCCCGCCCGGCGACCGGGGGGAGTGGATGGAGTCCTGGCTGCGCCTGCCGGATGCCGAGGGCAACCCGCTGCCCGGCTACGGCTGGCTGTTCCCGCTCGCGGACGGCACCGTGAACGTGGGCCTGGGCATCCTGGACACCTCCCCGCAGTTCGGGAAGCTGGACTACCGCGGGCTGCTGAAGTCCTGGACCGGGGCGCTCACCGCGGACTGGGGGATCGCCGAGCAGACGCGCACCTCGCGGATCCTCGGCGCGGCCCTGCCGATGGCGTTCAACCGCACCCCGCAGCACGTGCCGGGCATGCTCCTGGTGGGCGACGCGGCCGGCATGGTCTCCCCGTTCAACGGCGAGGGCATCGGGTTCGCGATGGAGGCGGCCCGCCTCGCCGCGGACCTGGCCGTGCAGGCGCACGCGGCCGGGACCGACGGCGCCGCGGACGCGATCCTGTCCCGTTACCCGGTGATCACCCAGCACCTGTGGGGCCGCCACTTCGCCCTCGGCGCCCGGTTCGCCCGCCTGATCGGCGATCCGCGGGTGATGAAGGCGGCGCTGGGCGCCGGGATGGCCGCACCCCCGCTGCTGCGGGCCGCGGTGAAGGTCATGGGCAACACGGTGGACGCGCGGGGCGGCGACGCCGTCGACCGGGCCGTCCGCGTGCTCGAGGCGCTCACCCCCGCGCTGACGACCGCGGGCGGCGCGCCGTTGGGTAGGCTTGCCCGGTGACCACCGCAGACCCCGGCTTCGCCCTGCCCTCCGGCTTCGAACCCCTCGCCGAGCACGGCCGTGTCCTGGAGGTCGTGCTGACCGCGCTCGAGCAGGTCGAGGAGCAGCTGGACACTGCCCTCGGCTTCGACGACCTGTTCTCCGACACCGCCGCCCACCACCTGCTGGCCGCCGGCGGCAAGCGGGTCCGTCCGGTCCTGACGGTGCTCGCCTCCCTCCTGGGCGACCCCGCCCTGGCCTCCGGCGAGGTCGCCGACGTGGACGCGCCCGCCCGCCAGGCCGCCGTCGTGATGGAGCTGACGCACCTGGCCACGCTGTACCACGACGACGTGATGGACGAGGCCCCCGTGCGCCGCGGCGCTCCCGCCGCCCACCGGCTGTGGGGCAACTCGGCGGCGATCCTGGCCGGCGACCTGATCTTCGCCCGCGCCTCCCAGCTCATGGCCGAGCTGGGCCCGCGGCCCGTGCAGATCCAGGCGGACACCTTCGAACGCCTCGTGCAGGGCCAGCTGTGGGAGACTCGCGGCCCGGCCGAGGGCGCGGACCCGATCGAGCACTACTACGCGGTGCTCTCCGGCAAGACCGGCTCGCTGATCGCCGCGGCCGGCATGCTCGGCGCGCTGCTGGGCGGAGCCGACGAGGCCGCCGTCCAGGTGATGCGCGCATACGGCGAGAAGGTGGGCCTGGCCTTCCAGCTCGCCGACGACCTGATCGACCTCACCGGCGACGCCGAGCGGATCGGCAAGGTCCCCGGCACGGACCTGCGCGAGCGCGTGCCCACCCTGACCACGCTGCTGCTGGCCCGCGCCGCGCAGGGCGAGGGGCCGGAGGCCGAGGACGCCCGCCGGGTGCGCGCGCTCGTGGACGGGCCGCTCGACACCGACGAGCAGCTGGCCGCCGCCGTCGCCGCGCTCACGGGCCACCCCGCCATCGACGAGGCGTGGGCGATCACCCGCGGCTGGGCGGAGCAGGCCAAGCAGGCGCTCGACCCGTTGCCGGACTCCGCCGTGAAGGCGGCGCTCGAGGCGTTCGCCGACTACGTGGTCGGGCGCTCGGCCTGACGCCGCGGTCGGCGGCGTCGCCGCCTCGATCCGGGGAGGCCGCTCAGTCCAGGCGGGTCGGGGCGGGGTCCAGCGCGGCCGCGAGCTCCCGCGCCTTGCCGGCGCGGACCTCCGGGGCCACCGGGTGGCGCAGCTGCCGGTAGAGCATGTCCCCCTCGAAGCGGGGGAACACGTGCAGGTGGTAGTGCCACACGTGCTGGTTGCCGGCGGGCTCGTTGTGCTGGCGCGTGGAGACCCCGTCCGGGGCCCACGCGCGCTTCATGGCCAGCGCCACCTGCTGGGCCATCAGGGCGATGCGCTGCAGTACGCGCGGGGGCAGGTCGTAGAGGTTCTCGTAGTGCTCGGCCGGGCAGACCATGGCGTGGCCCTCGTGGTCGCCGAACCCGTCCACGGCGATCAGCACGAGCAGGTCCTCGTCCTGGTAGACGGTGTCCCCGAGCTCGCAGCGGTTGCCCGGGTCGGAGACGTCGCTGGCCACGAGCCCGCAGAACGGGCAGACGTAGTCGTCCGGGGCGTGGGAGACCGGGGCGGGCGCGGTCACCGGTCCAGCCCCTCGCCGTCGTCCTCGGGGTCCTCGAAGGTCCACGCGAGCAGGTCCGTCAGGAACTCGCTGAAGGTGCCGCCCTCGTCCTGCCACTCGCCCTCGGGCGCGTCGGCGCCGGCGGAGCGCCGCCACACCAGCGGGTCCGGCAGCGCCAGGTTGTCCACCGGCAGGCCCCACACGACCGTCTCGTCCGCGTCCTCCAGGAACATGAGGAAGCCGTCCCGCACCTCGAGGTCCTCGGGGTCCCACACGTAGTGGTCCGTCTCCATGAGGTCGCCGCAGTTGCCCAGGGCGAGGTAGAACTCGCGGAGAGCAGCCGGGATCATGAGCCCGGCGCCGAGCTGCTCCGCCGCGGGGGACTGGGCCAGCCGGGCGTCGACGTCGGCGGGGGCGAGGCCGTCGTCCTCGGCCCAGGCGTCGCCCAGCAGGTCCGGGACGAGCCGCTGGAAGGCCGGGAGGTACACGGGGGCGGGGGGCTTGGCGGGCATGCCGCCAGTCTAGGCGTGCGCGCCCTGCCCGGCCCGGACCGCCCGACGCTGCAGGCGGGAGGCGTTCAGCTGGTCGAGGGTGAAGACCGCCAGCGAGAGCCAGATGAGCCCGAAGCCCGCCCAGCGGGCCGCGGGCATCTGCTCGCCGAGGACCGTGACCGCCACGAGGAACTGCAGGATGGGCGCCGTGTACTGCAGCATCCCGAGCGTGGTCAGCGTCAGGGAGCGGGCCGCCGCCGAGAACAGGATGAGCGGAACGGCGGTGAGCACGCCGAGCCCGGCCATGAGCCAGAAGTGGCCGGGCCCCTCGGTGACGGTGGTGAGCAGCCCGGCCTGCGCCAGCAGCACGCTGCCCACCACGAACACGGGGATCAGCACCACGGTCTCGGCGGTCATCGCGGTCACCGCGTGCACGGGGGAGGGGAAGCGCTTCTTCACGAAGCCGTAGAGCCCGAACGAGGTGGCCAGCCCGAGCGCGATCCACGGCACCTGCCCCATCGCCGCGGACATCACGACGACGGCGGCCACCGCGATCCCGACGGCCACCCACTGGCCCCGCCGCAGCCGCTCCCCGAGGAAGAGCACGCCGAGCAGGACATTCACCAGCGGGTTCATGAAGTAGCCCAGCGACGCCTGGAGCACGTTGCCCGTGGTGACCGAGACCGCGTACAGCAGCCAGTTCACCGCGATGATCCCGGCGGCCAGACCCGTGGTGCCCCAGCGGCCGGGCGTGGCCAGCGCCGTCCCCAGCTCGCGCAGGCGGCGCATCACGGTCAGCAGCAGCAGGCAGAAGATCAGGGCGAAGCCGATGCGCACCACCACGATCTCCAGGGCCCCGGCGGGCGCGAGCACCGCCATGTAGAGCGGCAGCAGGCCCCACACGAAGTAGGCGGTGAAGCCGAGGGCCAGCCCACGCGGGTCATCGGCCGGGGCGGGGGAGACGGTGGGCAGGGCGCCGGTGTCGGGGGCGGCGCCGTCG
>NZ_JASDCZ010000154.1:0-4653 GCF_030407635.1 Micrococcus sp. APC 4021 | reverse complement strand
CGGCTGCCGGGCCCGCTGCGCCTGCGTGGCGGTCAGGACGGGGCGGGGGGCGGGGGAGTGGGGGTCGGCGGAGCTCACGGTCAGCATTGTGCCACCCGCGGGAGACCGCCCCCGTAGGATGAGGACCGGGGCAGAGCCGCCCTCACGCCCCGTCCCGTGCGGACGGAGCGCCGCGAGCAAGGATCGGAGCAGCGATGACCAGCGCGTCCTCGGAGAAGACCGGCTACGAGAATCACGTCCCGGACCGCAACCTGGCCATGGAGTTGGTGCGGGTGACCGAGGCGGCGTCCATCGCCGCGAGCCCCTGGGTGGGTTACGGGGACAAGAACAAGGCGGACGGCGCCGCGGTGGACGCGATGCGCGCGTTCATGGACACCGTGGCCATGGACGGCACCGTGGTGATCGGCGAGGGCGAGAAGGACGAGGCCCCCATGCTGTTCAACGGCGAGCAGGTCGGCGACGGCTCCGGCGCCGCCGTGGACGTGGCCGTGGACCCGATCGACGGCACCCGACTGACCGCCATGGGCTACAACAACGCGCTCTCCGTCTTCGCGGTGGCGGAGCGCGGCACCATGTTCGACCCGTCGGCCGTGTTCTACATGGACAAGCTCGTGGTGGGCCCCGAGGCCGCCGACTTCGTGGACATGCGCCTGCCGGTGAAGCAGAACGTGAACCTCGTGGCCAAGGCCCTGGACAAGCCCGTCTCGCAGGTGACCGTGTGCGTGCTGGACCGCCCCCGCCACGAGGGCCTGGTCAAGGAGATCCGCCAGGCCGGCGCCCGGGTGAAGTTCATCCTGGACGGCGACGTCGCCGGCGCCATCGCCGCCGCCCGCCCGGACACCGGCGTGGACATGATGATGGGCATCGGCGGCACCCCCGAGGGTATCGTCACCGCGTGCGCGATCAAGGCCACCGGCGGCATCATCCAGGGTCGCCTGGCCCCCACCGACGACGCCGAGAAGCAGAAGGCCCTCGACGCCGGCCTCGACCTCGACGCGGTGCTGACCACGAACGAGCTGGTCACCTCCGACCACTGCTACTTCGCGGCCACCGGCATCACCGACGGCGACCTGCTGCGCGGTGTGCGCTTCGCCGACGGCCGCGTGCACACGCAGTCCATCGTGATGCGCTCGTCGTCCGGCACGGTCCGCACCGTGGACGCCGAGCACGACGTGAAGAAGTGGTCCAAGTGGCTGGGGGACCGCGACGCCCGCTGAGCCCGCGGGCCGGTCTGCCGGGCTCAGCCCCGCGGCAGGCCGGCCACGTGCACCGTCGCCGGGGCGCCGGCCGCGGCGCGGACGGCCAGCGGGCCGGACGCCGTCTCCGCGGCGGGCAGGAACACGGCCTCGCCCGGGCCCAGCTCGATCTCCTGGCCTGCCAGGGCCAGGCTCGCCGTGCCGCGGGTGACCACCGCGATCCCGGGCCCGTGCACGTCGAGCCCGTGGACAGCGTCGTCCTCGAGGGTGGCCTGGAGCAGCTCGAACTCCTCGAACGGCGGGCGGAAGGCCACCACGGAGTCGGCCACGCGCTCGGGCTCGGTGGAGGGAACCGGCAGCGCCTCGAAGGTGACCACGCGGCGCAGCTCGGGCACGTCCACGTGCTTCGGGGTGAGCCCGCCGCGCAGCACGTTGTCCGAGGCCGCCATGACCTCCACGCCCAGCCCGTGCAGGTACGCGTGCACGTTGCCGGCGGGCAGATGGATGGCCTGACCCGGGGCCAGGTCCACGCGGTTGAGCAGGATGGCCACCACCACGCCGGGGTCGTCCGGGTGGTGCTGGGCGGCCTCGAGGGCCGTGGCCAGCGAGGGGTCGCGCTCGGCCAGGTCCGGCGCAGCCCGCAGCACGTCCACGACCTGCGCCACGGCGCCGGGGGCGCCCCACACGGAGTCCGGGTCGAGGATCGAGGTGAACGCGTCCTCGAGGTCCCCGGCGGCGAGGGCCTGGCTGATCCGGGCGGCGGCGACGGCGACGGCGGACGTGTCCCCGTCCGCCCGCTCCGTGAGGGCGCGGGCCAGGGCCTCGAAGCTGTCCGAGGAGACCTCGGGGGAGCGGAAGCCGCACATCGCCGCGAAGGGGGTCAGCGCGAGCAGCATCTCCGGCTTGTGGTTCGCATCCTTGTAGTTGCGCTGCGGGGCGTCGACCGGCACGCCGGCCGCCTCCTCCGCGGCGTAGCCCGCGCGGGCCTGCTCCAGGGTGGGGTGCGCCTGGATGGACAGCGGGGCGCCCGCGGCGAGCAGCTTCATCAGGAAGGGCAGACGGCCCTCCGGCGCGGCGGGTCCGAGGCAGTGCTCGGGGTCCGCGGCCACCACCTCGTCCAGGCCGACGTGGGCGCCGTCCGCCACGACGGCGACGCACGGGGCGCCCGGATGGTCGCCCAGCCACAGCTCGGCCTCGGGGCGGCCGGTGGGCTCGCGTCCCTGCAGGTCGGCGAGGAGCGTGGGGGAGCCCCAGGCGTAGTCACGGATCACGGGCTTCAGGACGTGCATGCGCCCAGCCTAGGTCAGCCCGTCGGCCCGCGCGTCGCGCCTCACGGGGCGGGGACGCACAGCCCGTTCGTCGAGGACGCGTGGTTCAGCACGTCCTCCTGGCCCAGGTCCTCGGCCGTCATCAGGTCCTCGGCGGTGAAGGGCTCGCCGTCGGAGCGGGTCGGCGGGGCCGGCCACGTGGCCGGGTCGTCCTCGTCGACGTCGGGGGCCTCCGTCTCCTGCGCGACGACGGCCAGCACGGTGAGCAACGGCGTCGCCGAGACCCCGGTCGGCTCCGATCCGGCGGTCGCGGACTCGTCGGCCAGCATCTCGTCCACGCGGCGGTGGACGAGGTCGTAGTCGGGGTAGGTGGTGAAGTGGGTGCCCGTGTCGCCGAAGTCGGGCGGGCCGATGGTCAGCCGCCGCATCTTCTGGCCGCGCGAGCGCTCGGCGAGGTCCGCGAACGTGCCGAGCTGGGACTGCGGCAGGTCGGTGGTCACGATCTGCTCGCCCGCCGCGAGGATCCCCTCGAAGCGGGTGAGCACGGTGGCGGGGCTGAACTGCTCCAGCATCGCCGCCTGCATGCACTGCTGCCGGCGGATGCGGGCGTAGTCGGTGGACCAGTGCCGGGAGCGGGCGAAGGCGAGCGCGTCGTCGCCGTTGAAGTGGTGGGTGCCCGGCTCCCACCAGATGTTGCCCCAGGCGCCGTCGGGCCGGACGCCGCGGTGCACCACGTAGCCGCCGCTGACGACGTCCACCCCGCCCATGGCGTCGATCAGCTGGGCGAAGCCGCCCATGTCCATGAGGGCGTAGCCGGAGACGTCCAGGCCGAGGATGCCGCCGGCGGCGTCCTTCATGGCCTCGGCGCCGGGGTGTTCGGCGTCCGGGTAGAGGTCTGCGTGATGCTCCTCCACGTCCGTGTAGAGGGCGTTGAGGATGCACTCGTCGCCGCAGTCGAAGCCGTTCGGGTACACGTCCCACAGCGGGGAGCCCTCGACGAACGGCGCGTTCTGGAGGTTGCGGGGCAGGGAGAACATCACGATGGCGCCGGTGCGGGCGTCCACGGAGACCACGTGCATGGAGTCCGGGCGCAGCCCCTGGCGGCCTTCGCCGGCGTCCGCGCCCAGGACCAGGATGTTGTAGCGGCCCTCGGCCTCCGGGACGGCCGGCCCCTCCTGGAAGACCTCGCCGAGCGCCCCGCGGCTCGTGTTCGCCGCCCAGCCGCCGTAGAGCAGGGCGCCGCTGGTGAGCACGAGCGCGAGCGCGGTGACCGCCGCCGTGATCTTCCGCGCGCCGGGGGCGAGCAGGTGCGGCCGCATCAGCCGGAACGTGTCCACCCACAGCACCGCCCAGCCCACCGCCAGCGCCGCCAGGACCACCGCCAGCCCGAGCAGCACGCCGTCCCGGGCCATGAGCGAGATCAGGCTTGCGCGGGAGACCAGCCACCACAGCAGCCCGAGGATCAGCACGGCCCACACGGTGACGGTGACCCGCAGCGCCACGCGGCCGAGCCGGCGGCTGCCGGCCACGAGCTGGGCGCCGCCGGGGACCAGCAGGGTCAGGGCGGTGAGGATCAGCGCCCGGCGGGTGCGCTCGGTGGGGGAGGCGACGCGCGGATCCCGGAGCGGGTCGGGCTGCGCGTGACCGGCGGGCACGGATCCGGTGGCGGGCGACATCAGCGGTCGGCGGCCATCCGCTCGCGCAGGCGGGCCCCCTTGGCCCGGGCCTGGGCGTTGAGCTCGTCGGCGTGCTCGGCGAGGGCGGCGCGCAGGCGATCGCCCTCCGCGGTGTCGGCCGAGGCGAGGATGCGGGCGGCCAGCAGGCCGGCGTTGCGGGCGCCGTCGATGGAGACGGTGGCCACCGGCACACCGGCGGGCATCTGGACGATCGAGAGCAGGGAGTCCATCCCGTCCAGGCTCTTGAGCTTCACGGGTACGCCGATCACGGGCAGGGGGGTGACGGCGGCGAGCATCCCGGGCAGGTGGGCCGCGCCGCCCGCGCCGGCCACGATCACGCGGATGCCGCGCTCGTGCGCGCGGGCGCCGAACTCCACCATCTCGTGGGGCATGCGGTGCGCGGAGACCACGCCGACCTCGACGGGCACGTCGAGCTCGCGCAGGGCCTCGGCGGCCGCGCTCATCACGGGCCAGTCGGAGTCGGAGCCCATCACGACGGAGACGACCGGGGCG
>NZ_JASDCZ010000153.1:0-4658 GCF_030407635.1 Micrococcus sp. APC 4021 | reverse complement strand
GGACCCCGCGCGCGATCCCCGGCCCCGCGGACTCCTGGTCGTGGGCGACCCGCCCACGGTCCGACCCCTCCTGGACGCCTGGCCCGTCGACGCCGGCCCCGCGACGCAGCGGCCGCCCCGGGAGGTCCCCGAGGGCCGCGGCCTCGCCGTGGGCGGCCCCGAGGCGGTCTGGGGCGTCCTGCAGGACTGGGTCACGGACGACCGTGCCCACGGCACGGTCCTCAGCGGGGGCGAGGGGCCGCTGTGGGGCCGGGCCGAGCAGTCCCCCGTCCATGAACTGCTCTCCCTCCGGGCTCGCGGACGCCAGGTCGCCCTCGTGGCCGGCGAGCGGATCCTGGCCGGCGTCGACCGGCGGCTGACGGCCGTCCCCGGCCACCCCTGGGGAGGACTGGACCCGGACGCGCGGGCGGCGCTGGACCGCCGCATCCGGCGTCAGGGCCGCCCGTTCCAGGCCGCCCTGGCCGCCGGAGTCCCCGTGCTCTCCCACCGGCGCGAGGAGGCGCTGCTGACGCCGGGCGTGCTCTGGCTGCCGGCACCGATCCCGACGCCGACGGACCGGGGACCCGGCCCTGACGCCGCGTCCGCCCCCCGCAGCGTGCTCATCCTGCCCGGGGACCGCACCTCGGCCGAGTCGGCGGCCGTGGACGAGCTGGTCGCGGAACTCACCGCACGCGGGATCCCGGTCGAGGCCCCGTCGGGTCCCCGGTTCCGCCGTCGACCCGACGCGTTCCACGGCGATGTCGTCGTGGCCCCGCTGCACACGGGAGAACTGGAGATCGCGGCCCTGCAGGCCCTGGCCGCGGGCAACGCTGTGGTCGCCGGGCCGCCGGTGACTCCCGCGCCGGACGAGTGCGCCCCGCCGGTGACCGAGACCGACGACGCCACGCTCCTCGCCACGGTGCTGGGCCTGCTGGAGGAGACGTCGGCGGCCGCGCGGGAACGGCGGGAGCGGGCGCGCGAGCACCACGCACGGCTGCACGCGCCCGAAGCCGTGCTGGCGCGGCTGCAGGCCCTGCTCAGCCCCGCGGAGACGAGGGACGAGCCCGCCGCGGTGTGATCCGTGACGGGCCCCTCCCGGGTCCCCGGATGGGCGCCCCCCGGTGGGGCCGGGACTCAGTCCTCGGCCGATGCCCGGGCGGTGGCCACCCGGGCGGCCCAGGACTGTGTGCGCTGGGCCTCGGCCATGCCGGGCGCCCCGCCCCGCACGAGCGCGGCGATGCCGGCGCGGATCGCCTCCGAGGAGCGCGCGACGCCGAGCCCCACGCGATTGCGCTCGAGGAAGTCCGCGATCCCCATGTCCGCGAAGCAGAGCACGGGGTAGCCGCGCTCGATCAAGGACATGGTCTTGTAGGGGAAGCTGAACCGGGCGTACTCGCCGCCCAGCAGCACCACGCCCACCACGGTCCGCGTCGCGGGGACGTACCACTCGAGCGGGACCGTGGTGATCCGCAGCCCGGGCCGGTCCGCCAGGCCGTGCTCGGCCAGCAGGTCCTCCAACACGGAACGCTCCCCCGCGCGCACGACGAAGTCGAGTCGCACCTGCGGGTCAAGCGTCCCGACGGCAGTGAGGTACTGGCCCAGGCCGTAGATCCCGCCCACGCCTCCGGCGTACAGCAGGGTGACGCCCTCCTCGCCGATCGCCGGGGCATCGGCGGGGACGGTGTTCGCCGGGGACACGGCCGGCGGCAGCGGCAGCCAGTCCACGGGCCCGCGGCCGTGGCGGGCCAGCAGGGCGTCGAAGCCCTCCCCGGACTCCGCAGACGGAGCCGCCAGCCGGTCCGCGGCCGCCGCCATCGCGTCGAACTCGGCGAGCCCACGCTCCTGGACGTCGCGCCGCGCGTCGGCGTCCTCAAGGTACCCGTCGATCTCGTCCAGCCAGTGCAGGTCACGCACGAACCAGACGCTCGTGCCGCCGCCGGCGGAGAAGCGGGCCATGACGTCCGCGAGGGCGGCGGTCACCCGGCCGACCGGGATCGGCGACGTCGAGTTCTCGCCGTAGAGGAGTCCGAGGGGACGGCCGGCGGCGAGCGCCTCGTCCAGGACCCGGAGCCGCCGGTCGAAGACGCCCGGGACGGAGGAGAGCCGCAGCGCCGCCGCAGGCTCGGAGAGGGCGTCGTTCATGTTGCGCACCCGCTGGGGACGGGCCCCGTCGGTGCGGTCCTCCAGCGGCGAGGTGGAGAAGAACACGTCCAACGGGCCGTCGTGCCGCAGCACCGCGAGGTCCTCGAACGTCCGGTCCACGCGCCCGGTCATCGCCGTGCGGTAGGCGGCGAGCAGGTCGGTGGTGCCGTCGTCGACGGCGTCGACGGCGGAGTGAGGCTCGGGCCCCCCGCGCAGGGCCGCGGCGAGCTCCGTGACGAGGCGCAGCCCCCGCCCCGTCCGCACGCCCGGATGGCCCGCGGCCCACGCGCCCGAGCCGATGGTGTCCTCCACCACCAGCCGTTCCGCGAAGCCGGTGCCGACCAGGAGTTCGCCGACGGCAGTGTGGTCTCGCGACGAGCCCACGAGGACCACGTGCGTGGCGCCGCCGAGCCGGGTCGCCGCGACCGCGTCGAACGCGCGTCCCGCGACGAGGTCGCGGGTGCGGTAGAGGGCGGAGGCCGAGAGGCTGCGGAGCGAGGCGCCCGGCACCGTGTCCACCGCGGTCTGGAGCGCCTCCATCTGTGCCGCGAGGCGGTCGGCGGCGCCGTGTTCGGGGTGGAGGACGACGACGCTCGGCGTCTCGAATTCTTCGGCCAGCGGAGGCAACAACTCGGGCGGCAGGGCTCGACGTGGATGGCGGAGGTGGGCGCTCCACGACCCCTTCGACAGGGCCTTGTCGAACTCCCATTCGTTCTCGAGGAACAGCCGGTCGACCGCCCGCGTCAGGGCCGCGAAGTCCTCCTCGGCGTGCCTGCGGGCCGCCGAGAAGTCCAGGTCGCCGCGGCGGAGCAGGGGGATGAACTCCTCCTCTACATGCCGGGCGGCGAAGCCCGCGGCGCCGAGCCCGGAGGCGAGGATCGCGTCGTAGGCGCCCGCGGCCGTGACCCGGCGCATCTCGCGCGCGATCTGGGCGCCGGCAGCGCGCAGGGCGTGGGTGCCGGTCCACGGGTAGAGCGGGGCCGGGGCAAGGCCGGGACGCCGGCGCAGCCAAGCGTGCGAGGCGACGTCGAGGACGTCGACCACGTGGCCGCTATCGCGCAGGTCCTGCAGCAGCAGACCCTCCGCCGGGCCCGTGCCGGCCGTCAACAGCAGCACGGCGCTCATGCGTTCTCCTCCCCTCGCCCGCCCGGGCCTGCCGCCAGACCCATCAGCGCCATTTCCTGGTCCACGGTGTGCTCCGGCGAAGTCTGCGCGCGGACCCGGGCTGCCGCGGCCCGGGACATCCGCAGGAACAGGTCCGGGTCCTCCATCAGCCGTCGCAGGCCGTCGGCCAGCCCGGCCACGTCCTCGGCGTCGGCGATCATCGCGCAGTCCTTGTCCACGAACTCCCGGACGGCGCCGGCGTCATTGGTCACGGGCACGAGCCCGGAGGCCATCGCCTCGTCCCGCGAGACCCCCTGGGAGTCGAGTCGGGTGGGCACCAGGAACACGCCGTGCTCCCGGTGCAGGGCCGCGATCTCCTCCTGGACGGCGAAGCGGCGCTCCACCGTGACGTTCGCGTCGTCCGCGAAGGCCTCCTCGAAGAGGCCGAAGTGCTTGCCGTCGCCGATCACGGTGACCTGCATGCGGTCCCACAGGGGCGTGTCCCGCAGGCGCTCGAGGGCCCGCACGGCGAGGTCCGCGCCGTAATTGAGGTTCGCCGCGGAGCGGACCCACAGCACACGGAAGCGCTGCTCGGGGTCCTTGGGCACGAAGCAGAACAGGTCCGTGTCGATCACGTTGTGCACGATCGCCGTGCGTTGCGCCGGGAAGACGAGCTCCATGTCCTCCTGAGCCGCTCGGCGCCACCAGCGGGAGACGAACACGAACCGCTCGGGGCCGTGCGGGTGGTCGAGCACCTCGCGCCAGAAGCGCTGGCGTTCCAGGGTGTCGCCGATCGCGTCGTCCACCTGCCCCTGGGTCCGGTGGTTGCGCATGGTCCGGATCCACCGGCGCGACTCGAAACCGTGCATGAACGCGAAGAAGCGGTGCCCCGCCAGCGCGTCCTGGATCGGCTCCCAGAGGGAGCGGACGAGGAAGTGGGCCGCCACGGACTCGTAGTGCCGCGTGCGCAGCAGCTCCGCGGCCTCCGCTCCCCGGCCCACCAGCACGTGGACGCCGTCGTACTCGTAGGAGCGGGGTTCGGCGGACCGATCGATCACCGCGACGTCGACGCGGACGCCGGCGGCCTGGAAGTACTTGACCCGGCGGTGCACGAAGCCGTTGCCGTAGGAGTTCTCGAGGGTGGGGTACACGCCCACCACGACCAGGTGTCGCGGCGCGTCGTCGCCGAGCTGGGCGGCGGCGTCCGCCCGTGCGAAGTGGTCGGCGACCCGCCTCGGCGCGGCGGCCAGGTCCTCCTCCTCGTGGCCCGTGGGGGTCAGCGGGGGCGCCGGCTCCGCGAACAGGCGCCGCTTGAGCACGGCGTTCTCGAGCTGCAGCAGTGTCGCTGCCTCTTGCGAGGTGTAGGTGTCCCCGACGTCGGCGAGGTGGAGGTAGCCGCGATAGCCCGGGGTGGTGTCGCGGGCGGGCGCGGC
>NZ_JASDCZ010000152.1:0-4748 GCF_030407635.1 Micrococcus sp. APC 4021 | reverse complement strand
GGCTCGGGCGCCGCCGCGTCGTCGGGGCGGGGGGTCAGGGCGGGTCCCTGGGCGGGCACGGCGCGCAGGGTGCCGGCCTGCTGCGGGCCGGTGTTGTTCACGCGCACGACGGCGACGTAGGGCAGCACGACCGCGCCGAGGATGAACCCGAGCTGCCACCAGCCGTGGGTGAAGAGCGCGGCGACGAAGCAGGCGGTGCGGAGCAGCATCTGGACCAGGTAGACCTTCATGCGCGCCTCCCGGTCCGCGCTGCGGCCGGCGGCGGCGGTGGTGACCCCCTGGACCTCCGGTGTCGTCCCGCGCCCGGCGTGGGCGGGACGGCCGGCTCGGGAGCCGGCGGCGGAGCTGGTCATGGCGCATCCTCCTGGCACGTCGCGCCCTGCGGAGGGCCCCCGCGTGGCCGCGGACGTAGAGTGGTGGTTCACATGCCGGCGCGCCCGCCGTCGGCGGCGTCCCGCAGGACGGCGTCGACGGCGCCGCGCCGGTGCTCCAGTCTAGTCCCGTCCCGTCCGGAAGGTGTTCCCATGGCCGATCAGACCACCACGCCCGCAGCGGACGCGCAGGCCGCCGGCCGCAGCGTCCTCGTCACGGGGGGCAACCGCGGCATCGGCCTGGCCATCGCCCGGGCGTTCGCCGCGAACGGCGACCGCGTGGCCATCACCTCCCGCTCGGGGGAGGGGCCGGAGGGGGTCCTCGCGGTCCGGGCCGACGTGACGGACGCGGCCTCCGTGGACGCGGCCTTCCGCGAGGTCGAGCAGGCCCACGGCCCGGTCGAGGTGCTCGTGGCCAACGCCGGGATCACCCACGACCAGCTGCTGCTGCGCATGTCCGAGGATGACTTCACCTCGGTGATCGACACGAACCTCACCGGCGCCTTCCGCGTGGTGCAGCGCGCCACCAAGGGCATGATGCGCCTGAAGCGCGGCCGCATCGTCCTGGTTTCCTCCGTGGTGGGCCTGCTCGGCTCGCCCGGCCAGGTCAACTACGCCGCCTCCAAGTCCGGCCTCGTCGGGATGGCCCGCTCGATCACGCGCGAGCTCGGCGCGCGCGGCGTGACCGCGAACGTCGTGGCCCCCGGCTACATCGACACCGAGATGACGCAGTCCCTCGACGACGAGCTCAAGGCCCAGTACAAGACGTCCATCCCGGCCGGCCGCTTCGCCGCCCCGGAGGAGGTGGCTGGCGTCGTGCGCTGGCTGGCCTCGGACGAGGCCGCGTACATCTCCGGGGCCGTGATCCCCGTGGACGGCGGCCTGGGCATGGGCCACTGACGACCACCGACCGCTGAGCAGACAGGAAGCACAGAACATGACCGAGCAGGACCTGGCCGGACGCGGCGTCGTCGTCACCGGCTCCTCCCGCGGCATCGGAGCCGCCACCGCCGAGCTGCTGGCCGCCCGCGGCGCGGGCGTCGTGGTGAACTACCGCCAGAAGGCGCCGCGCGCGAACAAGGTGGTGCAGAGGATCGAGGAGGCCGGCGGCCGCGCCGTGGCCGTGGGCGGCGACGTGACCGTCGCCGAGGATCGGGCCGCGCTGCTGGACGCCGCCGTGGAGCACTTCGGCTCACTCGACGTGCTCGTGCTCAACGCCTCGGGCGGCATGGAGTCCCAGTTCGGCGAGGACTACGCCCTGAAGCTCAACCGTGACGCCCAGGCCGCGCTGGCCGACGCCGCGCTCGAGCGCATGGGTGCCGGCGGGCAGATCGTGTTCGTGACCTCCCACCAGGCGCACTTCATCGACGAGGTCGCCACGATGGACTCCTACGAGCCCGTGGCCCGCTCCAAGCGCGCCGGCGAGGACGCGCTGCGCGAGCGCATCCCCGCGTTCACCGAGAAGGGTGTGGGCTTCGTGGTGGTCTCCGGCGACATGATCGAGGGCACCATCACCGCCACCCTGCTCGACCGCGCCGAGCCCGGTGCCATCGAGGCCCGCCGCGAGGCCGCCGGCAAGCTCTACACCGTGGAGGAGTTCGCCGCCGAGATCGCCTCCCTCGTGGGCCGCGACGACCTCGAGGTCGGCCACACCGAGCTCGTGGGCGGCGCCGAGGACTTCCTCGGGCAGGACTGAACCCCACCACACCCCAGACGACGAGGGCCGGATCCGTGGGATCCGGCCCTCGTGACCTCCGGGAGCGGACGCCTCAGAGACCGAGGAGCCACCGCAGGGGGGTGAAGGAGGGCACGTCGACGACGACGTCCGCGTGCTCCCGGAGGATCGGCTTCGCGCACAGCGCCACGCCGCAGCCGGCCGCCTCGAGCAGGTCGATGTCGTTGGCGCCGTCGCCCACGCCGACGGCCTGCTCGGGGGTGAGCCCCGCGTCCTCGGCCCAGGCGCGCAGCATGGCGGCCTTCGCCGCGCGGTCCACGACGTCGCCGAGCACCTTCCCGGTCAGGTGCCCGTCCCGCACCTCGAGCTCATTGGCGCAGTAGGCGTGCACGCCCCACGCCTCGGCCAGCGGGGCGAGCACCTGGGTGAAGCCGCCGGAGACCGCGCACACCCGGCCGCCGGCCGCGGTGACGGCCTCGATCAGCGCGAGGGCTCCGTCGGTGGGCCGGATGGCCCGCACCACGTCCGCCACGACGCCCACGGGCAGCCCCGCGAGCGCCTCGACACGCGCGTGCAGCGAGGCGGCGAAGTCGAGCTCACCGCGCATCGCCCGCTCCGTCACCTCGGCGACCTCGGCCTCGCGGCCGGCGTGGGCGGCGAGCAGCTCGACGACCTCCTGCCGGATCAGCGTGGAGTCCACGTCCGTCACCACGAGGGGCACCGGTGCGGCGGCGACCGTCGCCGGCACCGTGAGCACGTCCCATCCGGAGCCCGGCTCCGGGGCCGCCGCCCACTCGTCCGCGGCGAAGCGCCAGCCCAGCAGGCCGTCGTCGGTGAGGCGTTCGGCGTCGTCGGGCACGCCGACCGGGGGCGCGTCCGTGATGAGGAGGGCGGGGTCGGCGGTGACGACGAGGCGGCGCAGGGTGCTCATGCGCGGCATCCTAGGCGGGGGTGCGGGCGCGGCCGGGCGTGCGTCGCATCGGCGACGCGCCGGCCGGCCGGACTAGGCTGGTCCCCATGACCACCCCCGCGCCTCCCGACGACTGGTTCCTCCCGGACGAGGACGCCGTGCTGCAGATGCGCCGCGTGCGCGTGCGCCGCGGCACCACCGACATCCTCGGCCCCCTGGACTGGACGGTCCGCGCGGGGCAGCGGTGGATCGTGATGGGCCCGAACGGCGCCGGCAAGTCGACGCTGCTCCAGCTGGCCGCGGCCCGCCTGCACCCGACCGCCGGCGACGTCGGCGTGCTGGACGAGGTGCTCGGCGCCGTCGACGTGTTCGAGCTGCGCCCGCGGATCGGCCTGTCCTCCGCCCAGCTCGCCGCCCAGGTGCCCGCGAACGAGACCGTGCAGGACGCCGTCGTCACCGCCGCCTACGGGATCACCGGCACGTGGCGCGAGCGGTACGAGACGGAGGATCGCGCCCGCGCGCTCGGCCTCGTGGCGACCTGGGGGCTCTCCCGCCTCGCGCACCGCGCGTTCGGCACCCTCTCCGACGGTGAGCGCAAGCGCGTGCTCATCGCCCGTGCCCTGATGACCGACCCCGAGCTGCTCCTGCTGGACGAGCCCGCCGCGGGCCTGGACCTCGCCGGGCGGGAGGACCTCGTGCGCCAGCTGACGGCGCTCGCCACGGACGAGGACGCGCCCGCGCTGGTCCTCGTCACGCACCACCTCGAGGACGTGCCCCCGGGCTTCACGCATGCACTGCTGCTGCGGGCCGGCGGCGTCGTGGCGGCCGGGCCCATCGAGTCGACGCTCACCGAGGAGCACCTCTCCTCGGCGTTCGGCACGGACCTGAAGGTGACCCGCACCGGCGGTCGGTACACCGCCGTCGCCCGGTGACGGGGCTGCTGACCGCGCAGCTGCTGGGCATGGACCTGTGGCAGGTCCTGCTCGTGCTGCTCGCGGGGTTCTGGGCCGGCACGATCAACTCGGTGATCGGCTCGGGCACGCTCGTCACCTTCCCGACGCTCGTGGCGGTCGGGTTCCCGCCCGTGACGGCCCAGGTCTCCAACGCGATGGGCCTGGTGGCCTCGGGCTTCTCCGGCACGTACGGGTACCGCCGAGAGCTGGCCCAGTCCCGGGCGCTCCTGCCGAAGCTGACCGTCGCGTCCCTGCTCGGCGGGGTCATCGGCGCCGCCCTGCTCACCACGCTGCCCCCGGCCGTGTTCGGCTACGTCGCGCCGGTGCTGCTCGTGGTGGCCCTGACGGTCGTCGTGCTGCAGCCGCGCATCCAGCGGTGGGTCCGGCGTCGGGCGGAGGACCAGGGACCGACCCCCGGCGCGGACTCTCCCGTGCCGGTGGGCCCCGTGACCCCGACACTGTGGACGCTCGTGTTCCTGACCGGCATCTACGGCGGCTACTTCGTGGCCGCCCAGGGCGTCATGCTCATGGCGATCTTCGGCGTGCTGCTGGTGGGCGGCACCCTCGTGCACGCCAACGCGGTGAAGACGTGGCTGTCGCTGGTGGTCAACCTCACCGCCGCGGCGTTCTACCTGGTGTTCGCCTTCGACCGCATCGACTGGCGGGCCGTCCTGTTGATCGCGCTCTCCTCGCTCGTGGGCGGGCTCGTGGGCGCGCGGATCGGGCGGCGCATCTCGCCGACGGCGCTGCGCGTCACCATCGTGATCGTGGGCCTGGCCGGGCTGGTGGTCATGGTGATGCGGCAGGTCTCGGGTGGGTGAGGGCGGGGCCCGCGAGGT
>NZ_JASDCZ010000151.1:0-4864 GCF_030407635.1 Micrococcus sp. APC 4021 | reverse complement strand
CGTGACCTCCCCGATCGTCCGCAAGCTCGCCCGCGAGAAGGGCGTGGACGTGGCCGCGCTGACCGGCACGGGCCCTCACGGCCTGATCACCCGCGCCGACGTGCTCACCGCGGCCGCGCTTGGACGGGCGGCTGCGGGAGGTGGCCTTGTGGCCGGAGGTGCCGTAGCCGATGAGCACGGCGCCGGAGGCCTCGTCGTCGGAGCCGGCGACGTCGCCGTCGCCGCCGCGGGCCTTGTCCGGCTTCGGCTGGACGCCGGCCATCTCCTCCTCGCGGTAGCTCAGCGCGCCGGGGTGGGCGGCCTCGGCCGCGGCCGCACCGGTGGACGGCGGGACGGCCAGGGACTCGGTGCCGGCGACGGGTGCGGAGCCCTCACCGGACTCGCCGGCCGCGCCGATGGTGATCAGCGGGCTGCCGACGTCCATGGTCTCGCCCTCGGCGCCGTGCAGGGTCAGCACGGTGCCGGCGTACGGGCTCGGCACCTCGACGAGGGCCTTGGCGGTCTCGACCTCGACCATGGGCTGGTCCACGGCGACGGTGTCGCCCTCGGCGACGAGCCAGCGGACGATGTCGGCCTCGGTCAGGCCTTCGCCCAGGTCGGGCAGCAGGAAGGTGTTGCTCATGCGCGGGCCTCCTCGGCGTCCAGGTCCCAGTTCAGGTCGTCGATCGCGTCCAGGATGCGGTCGATGTTCGGCAGGTGGTGCTCCTCGAGCTTCGGCGCGGGGAACGGGATGTCGAAGCCGGTCACGCGACCCACGGGCGCCGCCAGCGAGTGGAAGCAGCGCTGCTGGATCCGGGCCACCAGCTCGGAGGCCACGGACGCGAAGCCCTGCGGCTCGGCGACGACGACGGCGCGGCCGGTCTTGGCGACCGAGGCGGTCATCGTGTCCTCGTCCAGCGGGTTCACGGTGCGCAGGTCCACGACCTCCACCGAGAGCCCCTCCTCCGCGGCCGCGTGGGCGGCGGCGAGGCAGGTGGGCACGGAGGGGCCGTAGGAGACGAGGGTGACGTCCGTGCCCTCGCGGACGACGGCGGCGCGCGCCCAGGCCTCGCCGTGCTCCTTCTTGTCCTCGACGCGGGCCCAGCCCTCCTCGAACTCGGCGCGCAGCTGGTCGAGGTCGAGCTCGGCCTTGGTCCAGTACATCTTCTTGGGCTCCATGAAGACCACCGGATCGTCCAGGCGGATGGCCGAGCGCAGCATCATGTACGCGTCCTTCACCGAGGCCGGGGTGTACACCTTCAGGCCCGGGGTGTGCGCGTAGTAGGACTCGGAGGAGTCGCAGTGGTGCTCCACGCCGCCGATGCCGCCGCCGTAGGGGATGCGGATGGTGATCGGCATGGGCGTGGCGCCCTTGGTGCGGTTGCGCATCTTGGCCACGTGCGAGGCGATCTGCTCGAAGGCCGGGTACGCGAACGCGTCGAACTGCATCTCGATCACGGGGCGGGCGCCGCCGAGGGCCATGCCCACGGCCATGCCCGCGATGCCGGACTCGGCCAGCGGGGTGTCGAAGCAGCGCTCCTCGCCGAAGCGCGCGGTCAGCCCGTCCGTGATGCGGAAGACGCCGCCGAGGGTGCCGACGTCCTCGCCGAACACCACCACCATGTCGTCGGCGGCCATCTCGTCGGCCAGCGCCGCGTTGAGCGCGGCGGCGAAGGTCAGGGTCGCCATGCTCAGGCCTCCTGGTTCTCGGAACGGGACAGCTCCTCGGCCAGCTGCGCGCGCTGGGCGGCGAGCTGCGGGGTCTGCACGGAGTAGACGTGGTCGAACAGCTCGAGCGGATCGAGCTCCGTCTCGGCGTTCATGGCGTCACGCAGCTGCTGCGCGACGTCCTCGGCGTCGCGGGCGATCTGGGCCGAGACCTCCTCGGTGAGGGCGCCCGTGGACTCGAGATAGGCGGTCATCCGGCGCAGCGGGTCGCGCGCCTCCCACTCCTTCACCTCGGCCTCGTCGCGGTAGCGCGAGGGGTCGTCCGTGTTGGTGTGCGCCTGCATGCGGTAGGTGTCCGCCTCCACGAGGAAGGGGCCCTGTCCCTGCCGGCACAGCTCCACGGCGCGGCCCAGCACGGCCAGCAGGGCGCCGAGGTCGTTGCCGTCCACGCGCTCGCCGGCCAGGCCGTAGCCCACGGCCTTGTGGGCCAGGGACGGGGCGGCCGACTGCTTGGCGAACGGCACGGAGATGGCGAACTTGTTGTTCTGCACGAAGAAGATCACCGGCAGCTTGAACACGGCCGCGAAGTTCAGCGCCTCGTGGAAGTCGCCCTCGGAGGTGCCGCCGTCGCCGACCATGGCCAGGCACACGACCTCCTCGCCGCGCAGGCGGGCGGCCTTGGCCATCCCGACGGCGTGCAGCATCTGGGTGGTCAGGGGCGTGGACTGGATGGAGACGTGGTGCTTCCGGGGGTCGTAGCCCTGATGCCAGGTGCCCTGGTAGGCCACCATCACCTCGAGCGGCGGGACGCCGCGGGCGATCACGGCCACGGTGTCGCGGTAGGTCGGGAACAGCCAGTCGTCCTCGCCCAGGCAGACGGCGGCGGCCACCTCGGAGGCCTCCTGGCCGTGCGAGGACGGATAGACGGCCATGCGGCCCTGGCGCACCAGAGCGTAGGCCTGGTCGTTGACGCGGCGGCCGATGACGAGGTGGCGATAGGCGGCCAGCAGCTCCTCGTCGGAGGGCAGCGGATACTCGTGGCCGGGCTCGGTGCCCTGCTCCTCCGGGGCCAGCAGAGTGCCGTCCTCGCCGATCAGCTGGATGCGGCGGGCGGCGGGGAGCAGGTACTCCTCGAGGGAGATGCCGAAGGCGGCGCCGGCGTTCGGGCGGGTCTCGGCCTCGTCGGTCCGGGCGGCCCCGGGCACGGCGGGGGTGGGGTCACTCATGGCGGGTCCTCTCGATCTGTGGCCTTCAGTGTGCCCAAGAGGGTCAATGTGTCGCGCGCCCGCCCGGGATCACGAGACGATCCGGTGCAAATCAGGCACTCCATCGGACGAACTGCTATTGTGACTCGTGCCACGGAGACGGTCCGCCGCCGCGTGGCCGACCCCGTCCGCCCCGCCCCAGGAGGAGCCATGGCCGCCGAGCCGCTGGACCGCGTGGACCGCGCGATCGTCCGCGAACTGACGCAGGACGGGCGGATGTCCGTCGCGGCCCTGGCCGAGCGCGTGCACATCTCCCGCGCGCACTGCTACTCACGCCTGAACCGCCTGCAGGACGCGGGCGTGATCACAGGCTTCACCGTGCGGGTCGACCCCGTCAAGGTCGGCTTCGGGGCCTCCGCCCACGTGACCATGAAGCTGCGTCAGCACGACTGGCGCGAGCTGCGCGCCACGCTCCTGGCCATCCCCGAGGTCTCCCACGTCTCCCTCGTGGGCGGGAACATGGACGTGATCCTGCTGGTCCGCGCGCGGGACACCGCCGACCTGCGCCGCGTGATCTTCGACGAACTGCAGACCCTGCCGAGCGTCGTCGACACGCAGACCTACATGGTCTTCGACGACCAGGCCTCCGGGCAGACCATCCCCCCGGACGAGACCGCCGACTGAGCCGACGATCCGGTGCCCCCGGTCAGCGGGGGCGCACGAGAACGGGCGGCGGGTCGGCCACGGCCCCCGGCCCGCGCGGCAGCACCGCGGCGAACACGACCGCTCCGACCCCGCAGACGACCGCGAGGGAGCCGACGCCGACGGCCAGCCCGGCCGCGGCGGTCGCCCCGGAGAGCAGCAGCGGCCCGGCGAGCATCCCCGCGTCGGACATCGAGCGCCACAGACCGAGGAACTGGGCGCGCGCGTTCGGCGGCGAGTGGTCCGCCCCGAGGGTCATCACGATCCCCGCGCCGAAGCCGTTGCCGATGCCCAGCAGCACCGCCGCCGCCGCGAACGCCGTCGGCTCCCGGGTGAGGCTGATCGCCAGGAACCCCGCCCCCAGCAGGGTCAGGCACGGCACCGCCACGGCGCGCCGGCCGAAGCGGTCCATGAGCCGGCCCGAGGGGTAGAAGAGCAGCAGGTCCGCCGCGCCGGCCAGGCCGAAGACGAGCGACGCCGTCGCCGCGTCCAGGCCCAGGTGCGTGGCCCACAGCGGGATGACGGCGTTGCGCGCCGCGCGGGCGGCGGAGACGGCCACGACACCGAAGCCGGCCGTGAGCAGCGCCCCGCGCCGGGCGCGCGCCACGTCCAGCAGGCGAGGTCGTCCGGCCGGGCCGGGCTGCTCCCCCGCCGCCGGACCGGACGCCGGCACCGGCAGATCCCGGATCCGCAGGCACAGCAGGGCGCCGACGGCCATGGCCGCGGCGGCCGCGGCGAACGCGCCGTCCAGCCCGAGCGGGGCCTGCGCGGCGGCACCCAGGAACGGGCCCAGGAACGTCCCGATCCGCACGGTCCCGCCGAGCGTGGACATCGCGCGGGCCCGGTGCGTGGCCGGCACCGCCACCGCCAGGTACGCCTGCCGGGCCAGGTTGAACCCGGCCCCGGCCATGCCCACGGCGAGCACCGCGGCCAGGAACAGCGTCAGCCGCCCCGGCTCGGCCACCCCCGCCGCCGACGGCCCGGAGGACACCCCGGCCGTCGTCGCCCAGGCCAGGCCCGCGCCCGCCGTGCCGAGCACGGCGGAGACGACCATGGTGACCCGCTCCCCCGCCCGGGCCGCGAGCGCCGAGGCCGGCCCGTTGGCCACGAGCGAGCCGAGCCCCACCAACAGCACGACGGCGGCCGCCCGCGCCGCGTCCAGGCCGAGGGCCAGCGCCGCCACCGCGAGCGCGGGCGTCATGGCGCCCAGGCCGACGGCGTAGACGGTGGAGGGGGCGTAGATCTGCACGGCGCCGCGCAGCGCCTCCCGGGTGCGGGCGGCGGAGGCGGAGCGGGGACGCATGCCCGCG
>NZ_JASDCZ010000150.1:0-4910 GCF_030407635.1 Micrococcus sp. APC 4021 | reverse complement strand
CGCCTGCCCCGCGTGGCCGACCCCTCCGTCCCGCACCTGCGCGTGAGCGACCAGGGCGTCACGCGCGGCGACGGCCTGTTCGAGACCGCGCTCGCCGTCGCGGACGAGGCCGGGGTGCTGCGGATGCGCAAGCTCGGCGCCCACCTGGGGCGCCTGGCCTCCTCGGCCGCCGCCCTGCAGCTGCCGGCGCCGAGCGCCGCGGCGTGGGAGGCCGCCGTCGAGCGGGGCCTGCAGGCCTTCGCCGCGGCCAACGACGTGGCCGCCGGGGACCGCCTCTCCGTGCGCCTGACCGTCACCCGCGGGCCCGAGGCCGCGCCCGGCGCCGTGCCCGAGCCCTCCGCCTGGGCGCTGCTCAGCCCCGCCCCCGCCGTCGAGGACGAGGAGCGCCGCACCGGGCTGCGCGTGCTCCTGCTGGACCGCGGCCTGGACTCCCGGGCGCCGGAGCGCTCCCCGTGGCTGCTCACGGGCGCCAAGACCCTCTCCTACGCCGTGAACATGGCCGCCCTGCGCCACGCCCGCGACCACGGCGCCGACGACGTCGTCTTCACCAGCGCGGACGGCTACCTGCTCGAGGGCCCCACCTCCACGGTGCTGATCGTGCGCACCGGGGAGGACGGCGTCCGCCGCCTCCTCACCCCGCTGCGCCAGAAGGGCATCCTCGCCGGCACGTCGCAGGCCGTGATCTTCGCGGCCGCCCACGCGGACGGCTGGGAGCTCGGCTACGGCCCGCTCGTCCCGGCGGACCTCCAGGGTGCCGAGGGCGTCTGGCTCGTCTCCTCGGTGCGCGGCGTCCTGCCGGTGCGCGCCGTCGACGGCGTCGAGATCCCCGTGGACCACGAGCTCACCGGCATGCTGCAGGCCCATCTGGACGCCGACGGCGATCCCGGCCGGCACGTCAGCGGCGACCCGGTGCCCACCGCGGGCTAGGCTGGAGACCGGCCCGTCCGACGTCGTCGGCCGCGACCGCAACCGCACGTGATATCCCCGACCACGGAAGGCGCACCATGAACACGCTCGTCCAGAAAGCCCTGTCCGCCGGCATCACGCTGGTCGGCGGCATCGTCGGCTCCCGCGTGGTCGCGGGCGGCTGGCGGCTCGTCACCGGCCACAGCGCCCCGGACGACGCGGCCGACGAGACGCTGCCCCTCGTCGAGGCCCTGTCCTTCGCGTTCATCTCCGCGGGCGTCGCGGCGCTGCTGAAGGTCGCCGGCCAGCGCGGCGCCGGCGCCGCGATCCGCAAGGTGTCCGAGTCCACCGCGCACCGCGTGGACCACGAGGTCTGAGCCGCCCGCGACCACCACGACGACGGCCGCCGCCCGGAGGGATCCGGACGGCGGCCGTCGTGCTGTGCGGGGTGGTGTCAGCGGCGCCCGCGTGGCCGGGCACCGGCGCGGCGCGGCCCGGGGTCCGCCGGGGGCTCGGCCCGACGGACGACGGCGGCCAGCTCGTCCCGGTGCAGCAGCTCACGGCGGGCGTGCTTGGTGCGGTAGCCCGTGCGGCCCACCAGGTGGGAGGCCACCGGGGCCGTGACCATCTGGGTGACCCAGGCCAGGAACAGCACGGGCAGCCACACCCACGAGCGCCACTCGATCGCCAGCCCCGCGAGCATGAGCAGCAGGCCGAGGACCTGCGGCTTGGCGGCGGCGTGCATGCGGGCCAGCAGGTCCGGCAGCACGAGCAGGCCCACGCCGGCCACCAGGGAGAAGAAGGCGCCGCTGACGATCAGGAACGCGGCCAGCCAGTCCAGGAGCGTGGCGGTGTCGGTCATCGGCCCTCCTCCCCGCCCGGCACGTCCGTGGTGCCGGGCACGCGCGCCTGGTCCTCGAGCGAGTGGTCCGGGCGCCGGTCCTCCGCGAAGCGCGCCACCGTCACCGAGCCGACGAAGCCGACGGCGGCGGCCAGCACCACGAGGACCACGTGGTGGGTGTGGCGGTGCACGGCCATCTCCAGGACGAGCATCCCGGAGAACACCACGAGCAGCACGTCCGTGGCGACCGCCCGGTCCAGCAGCGAGGGGCCGCGCACGATCCGGTAGAGCGCACCGACGGCGCCGACCACGAGCAACGCCCCGCCGGCCCACGTGGCCAGGTCCATGGGGTCCATCAGGCCTCCTCCTTCGGGGGGCGGGCGGCGGGGGGCGCCGAACTCGGGAAGCGGCGGACCAGCTCGAGGTCCTCACGCGTGCCGACGGCGCGGATGATGCCCGCCTCCACGTCGAGGGCCTTGGCGCGGAAGCCCGCCACGTCCTCGTCCGTGGTCGCGTCGAGCACGTGCAGGTACAGGACGGAGCGGACCCGGTCCACGTCCAGCACGATCGAGCCCGGCACCAGGGCCAGGGCGTGGCTGACGAGCGTGATGATGAGGTCGTCGTGGCTGCGCAGCGGGACGCCCACGATCGAGCCGCGGGCGCGGCGGCCACGCAGCAGCACCGTCCCGGTCACGTTGACTGAGGCGCGCACGACGTCGACGAGGAACCGCACCGTGAACACGAGGGACCACCAGGGGTTCAGACGGCCGCTGAACGGGATGTCCGGCATCGGGAAGAGCCCGATGATCAGCAGCGCGAAGGCGAGGCCGGTCAGGGCCACGTGCGGAGCGAAGTCCTGCCACAGGGCGCACCACACGGCCACCATCACGAGGATCAGCGGCCACTGGGCCACGATGCCCCGGATCCCGTCGGGGCGCACCACGCCGCGGCGGGCGGAGTCACTTCCGGGCATCGTGCACCTCCGTCGGGTCGACGCTGAGGGTGGCCGCGGCCCGCTCGGCCGCGGCGTCGTCGAGCACCGCCGCGATGTAGGGCGAGCGGTCGAGCATGTCCGTGGCGGCCTCGTCGGCCAGGGCGAACAGCGGACCGGCGGCCACCGTGAACACCAGCGTCAGGCCCACGAGCGCCGTGGTGGGCAGCACGAGGCCCGGCTCGAGCGGGCGGGGGCGCTCGCCACGGGCGACGGCCCGCTCGTAGGCGGCCACGAGCTGGGCGGGCGGGTGCTCCACGTCCTCGACGCGGCGCCAGAACGCGCGGGTCCACACGCGCACCACCACGAGCAGGGTCAGCAGGGACACGAGCAGGGACACGCCCACCAGCGTGTAGGCCAGGGGCGTGGCCTGCTCGACGCCGCCGCGCAGCAGGCCGACCTTGCCGAGGAAGCCGGAGAACGGCGGGATGCCGCCGAGGTTGAGCGCGGGCACGAGGAACAGGACGCTCACGAACGGGGAGACCTTCGCCAGGGACCCGAGGCGGTCGATGTTCGCGGTGCCGGCGCGGTTCTCGATCAGACCCGTGACGAGGAAGAGCGTGGTCTGCACGGTGATGTGATGGGCCACGTAGTACACGGTGGCCGCCAGCCCCGCCTCCGTGGCCAGGCCCAGGCCGAAGATCATGTAGCCGATGTGGGAGACGAGGATGAAGGACAGGATGCGCTTGATGTCCGTCTGGGCCAGCGCGCCGAGGATGCCCACCACCATGGTCAGCGCGGCCACCACGAGCAGGAGCGCGTTGACGTGCTCCCCCGGGAAGAGCAGCGTCTCGGTGCGGATCATCGCGTACACGCCCACCTTGGTGAGCAGGCCCGCGAACACCGCGGTCACCGGGGCGGGCGCGGTGGGGTACGAGTCCGGCAGCCAGAAGGACAGCGGGAACACGGCCGCCTTGATGCCGAAGCCCACCAGGAGCAGCACGTGCAGGACCATCTGCACGTCGGTGGGCAGCTCGCCCAGCTTCACGGCCAGGTCCGCCATGTTCACGGTGCCGGTGGCCGCGTAGATCATCGCGATCGCGATCAGGAACACCACCGAGGAGAGCACGGAGACCACCACGTAGGTGATGCCCGCGCGGATGCGCTGGGCGGTGCCCCCCATGGTCAGCAGCACGTAGGAGGACGTCAGGAGGATCTCGAAGCCCACGTAGAGGTTGAACAGGTCGCCGGCGAGGAACGCGTTGGACACGCCCGCCACGAGGATCAGGAACGTGGGGTGGAAGATCGAGACCGGCCCACCCTCGTCCCGGTTGATCAGCCCCTGCGCCGAGGCGTACAGCAACACCGCCAGGGTGATCAGCGCCGACACCACGAGCATGAGGGCCGAGAGCCGATCCACCACGAGGCTGATGCCCAGCGGGGCCGGCCAGCCGCCGAGGTGGACGGCCGCGACCCCGGTGTCCCAGACCGCGGCCAGCAGCAGCGCGTCCAGCACGAGGGTGAGCACGAGCGCGGAGACCGTGACGGTGATCTGCGCGCGGGGGCGGCGCACGAGCATGAAGGTCACGGCCGCGCCCAGCACGGGCAGCATGACGGCCAGCGGGGCCAGGTCGGTCAGGGGGACGGAACCGATGCTCATGCGCGCTCCCCGCCCTCGGGACGGCGGCCGCGGGACGCTGCCCCGGATCCGGTGGGCGCCTGGGGGGCGGGCGTGGCGTGCTGCACCTGGGGCCGTGCCTCCGTCGCGTGCTCGTAGTGGGCGTTGGGGTCCGCGGCGTCGTCCAGGAACTCGGAGGACTCCTCCACGAGCTCCGCGTCGTCCTCCGCGTCCCAGGCGGGCATCCGGGCGATCTTGACGTCCTCCGCGTCCACCTCGACCTCGTCCTCGCGGACGAGCAGCCACGAGCGGTAGATCATGGCGGTCAGGAACGCGACCACGGCGAAGCCGATCACGATCGCGGTGAGGATCAGCGCCTGCGGCAGCGTGTCCGCGTACTCGTGCGGGTCCCGTCCGCGCACGAACAGCGGGGCCAGGCCCGTGCCGCCCGAGGAGAGGAACAGCAGCATGATGGCGCCGTTGTTGATCAGCACGATGCCGAGCAGGATGCGCGTCAGGCTGCGCTCGAGCACCAGGTAGATCCCCCCGGCGAACATCACGCCCATCGCCAGGAGCAGGGCCAGGTCGACGGTCATCAGCGGGCGGCACGGGCC
>NZ_JASDCZ010000015.1:0-28375 GCF_030407635.1 Micrococcus sp. APC 4021 | reverse complement strand
CATGACAAGGGCGCCGACCACCCGGGCAAGGGCCGCGTGAAGGGCGAGGACCACCCGGGCAAGGGCCGCGGCGTGCAGCGCGGCGCCGCCACGCACCCCGTCTTCTCCGCCCATGCCTGGCTGACCGCCGCGGGCCTGCCGCGCTGACCCATCGAGAACGAGACCGAGGACGACATGACCCCCCTGCCCCGCTTCGCCGCGCGCACCGCGGTGACCACCGCCGCCCTGGCCCTGCTCGCCCCCGCCGTGGCCCTGCCCTCCCAGGCCAGCCCGGCCGGCGACTCCCTCGTCATCAACGAGGCGTACACCAACGGCGGCTCCGCGAACGCCGTGTACACCCACAAGTTCGTGGAGCTCTACAACCCCACCGACCAGCCGATCAGCCTCGACGGCTGGTCCCTGCAGTACCGCTCCGCCGCCGGCACGGCCGCGACCCAGGGCACGGTCGCGCTGTCCGGCACGGTGCCCGCGAAGGGCCACTTCCTGGTCTCCGGCGGCTCCAACGGCACCGCGGGCGTCGCCCTGCCGCAGGCGGACCTCGTGGCCGGCGGGGCGTTCAACCCCGCGGGCACCAAGGGCACGATCGTGCTCGCACGCCAGGCGGGCACCGTGACGGACCTGCCGGTCGGCTCCGTGGTGACCGGCCAGGTGCCGGGCGTCGCGGACGTGCTCGGCTACGGCGCCACGAACACCTTCGAAACGGCGGCCGCCGGCGCCCCCTCGGCCAACTCGGACCCGAAGTCCCTCACCCGCACGAACGGCGTGGACACGGACGACAACAGCGCCGACTTCACCGTCACCGACCAGGTCACCCCGACCAACGCCGCCGCCACCGGCGGCGAGCCGACCCCGGAGCCCGAGCCGCAGCCGACCCCGGCCGAGCGGATCACCATCGCCCAGCTCCAGGGCACCGGCACGGCCACCCCGTACGCCGGGCGCCAGGTGACCACCACCGGCGTCGTCACCGCCGTGTACTCCACGGGCGGCTACGACGGCTACTACATCCAGACCGCCGGTACCGGCGGCGACACCCCCGACGCCACCCCGGGCGCCTCCGACGGCGTGTTCGTGTACTCGCCGGACACGGTCGGCTCCGTGACGCTCGGCGACCACGTCCAGGTCACGGGCGAAGCGGCCGAGCACTACGGCCTCACGCAGATCAAGGTCGCCGCCGGCGGCGTGCTGCCGGTCGCCGAGCCCGGCGCCGTGGCCCCCACGCCGGTGGAGTTCCCGCTGGAGGAGGCCGACCGTGAGGCGCTCGAGGGCATGGTCCTCGCCCCGCAGGGCGACTGGACGGTCACGGACAACTACTCCCTCAACCAGTACGGCTCCCTCGGCATCGTCCCCGGCACCACGCCGCTGGACAACCCGACGTCGGTGGCCCGGCCCGGCGCCGAGGCCCAGGCCGTCGCGGCCGCCAACGCCCAGCAGCTGATCGTGCTCGACGACGGGGCCACCACGAACTTCATGCGCTCACCGGGCAACCAGAACCCGCTGCCGTACCTGGACGCGGACCAGCCGGTGCGCGTGGGCGCGGGCCTGGAGTTCACCACCGGAGTCATCCTCGACTGGCGCTTCGACGCGTGGTCCTTCCAGCCGCTGGGCCACCTCACCGACGCCACGGCGGCCGCCCTCCAGCCCGTGACGATCGAGGACACCCGCCCGGGCGAGGCCGCCCCCGAGGCGGTCGGCGGCAACGTCACCGTCGGCAGCTTCAACGTGCTCAACTACTTCACGACCCTGGGCCAGGACGTGGCCGGCTGCAGCGCCTACCGCGACCGCGCCGGCAACCCCGTCACCACGAACGGCTGCCTGCCGCGCGGCGCCTACACCCCCGAGGCGTTCGCCCGCCAGCAGGAGAAGATCGCGGCCGCGATCAACGGCCTCGGCACCTCGGTGGTCGCGCTCGAGGAGATCGAGAACTCCGAGAAGTTCGGCCTCGACCGGGACCACGCGCTGGCCCACCTCGTGGAGACCCTCAACGCGCAGGCCGGCGAGCAGCGCTGGGCCTTCGTCGCCTCCCCGACCGTGCGTCCCGCGCTCGCGGACGAGGACGTCATCCGCTCCGCGTTCATCTACCAGCCGGCCGAGGTCACCCCGGTGGGCGAGTCGGTGATCCTCGACGACCAGACGAACTTCGACAACGCCCGCGAGCCGATGGCCCAGCTGTTCCGCGCCGCCGACGGCACGTCCGAGGGGGCGGCCGGCACCGACTTCGTGGCGATCACCAACCACTTCAAGTCCAAGGGCGGCTCCGGTGCGACCGGGGGCAACGTGGACGCGGGCGACGGCCAGGGCGCGTACAACGCGGACCGCGTGGGCCAGGCCGAGGCCCTCGTGGCCTTCGCCGAGCGCATGAAGGCCGAGACCGGCACCGACCGCGTCCTGCTCATGGGTGACTTCAACGCGTACGAGAAGGAGGACCCGATCCGCGTGCTCGAGGCGGCCGGGTACGTCTCGCAGGGCGCGCTCACGGGCGAGTACTCGTACGCGTACGGCGGCGCCGTCGGCAGCCTGGACGGGATCTACGCCTCGCCGTCGGCGGCGGCGGCGATCACCGGCCAGGACATCTGGATGATCAACGCGAACGAATCCGTGGCACTGGAGTACTCGCGCCACAACTACGTGGCCGAGGACCTGTACTCCGCGGACCAGTGGCGGTCCTCGGACCACAACCCGATCCTGGTGGGCCTCCAGCTCGACGCGCCCGTGACCGAGCCGACCCCGGAGCCGGAGCCCTCCCCGGGCGAGACCTGCGACGGTGTGACCGATCCGCGCGGCGTGCCGGGCAAGCCCGCGAACTCCGTGCGCGAGTGGCTGCGCTGCGTCGGCGCGACCCCGGGTCACGGCGGCGACCACCCGGGCAAGGGCCACGGCCCGGAGCACCCGGGCAAGGGCCGCGGGCCGGTCCGTCCCTGACGGGACGCGGGGCGCCACACCCGGCATGACGACGGCGGGGCCGTCCGGGAGCCACCCGGGCGGCCCCGCCGTCGTCGTGGGGGCTCAGCCGGCGAGCACGGCCGCCGCGGCGGCGTCGGCGTCGGCGAGGAAGAGGGCACGTCCGGTCGGATCGGCCCCGGCCTCGGCCGCGATCGCGGTGCCCCACTGCACGCCCGAGAGCTGCAGGCCCAGCACGAACACGTCCGCGTGGACCGTGCCGTCCGCGGCCCGCAGCCGGTACGGGCGGGCCGTGACGTCGAAACCGGTGGCGGGCACGCGCACACCCTCCTCGTCCTCCCACGTCCCGGCCGCGGCGACGCCGTCCGCCAGCATCTGACGGACCAGCGGGGAGGCGGCGGCCTGCACGCGGTTGGGCGGCATCATCGCCTCCACCAGCCAGGCCCCCTCGACCACGGCGGGCCCCAGGGAGTCCTGGGCTCCCACCTGGGGGCTGTGGGCGGTGAATGCGTGGTCCTCGGCCTCGACCACGGGCGCGGGGCCGGCCCAGGTGAGCAGGCCGGCCCGGTGCACCGCGAGCATCTGCTCGACGCGCCACAGGGGCGGGCCGGAGGCGAGGCCCTCGACCAGCGGCTCGAACCAGCCCTGGACGTCCCGGATGCGGGAGGCCTCGGCGATCCGGCCCTCGGCGATCCACGCCTTGATCCGCAGTCGGCCGGCATGGAGCGCGCCGACGGCCATCATGAACGGGGACTCCTCCCCGAGGGCGGCCTCGACGCAGGCCTGCTCCATGAGGTCCGCGACGGCCCGCTGATAGTCCTCATGGGAGGCGAACACGGCGTCCTCGAACGGGGACCCATAGGCCAGGATGTCGAGGAAACGGCGCCCGGGGGCGTACCGCTGGAGGAGCTCCTCGGCGTGCGCGGAGGTCACGGGGGCGCCGCGGCCGGCCTCCTCGAGCTGGCCGACGAGCTCCCCGAGGAACCGGCGCGCCTCGACGGGCCCGCCGAGGATCTCGGGCTGGGCCCGGACGAGCGTGGCGTAGTAGTGCCGGACCACGTCGCGGTGCAGCAGCGGCCAGAGGTGCTCGGCGAGGTCCAGGGCCCCGTGCCGGGCGGTGAGGGCGTCCACGGCGGCGTCGGAGAGGTAGCTGAGGGTGACGCCGCGGGGCACGAAGGCGTCCACCTCGGCCTTGGGCAGGTACGGGATGCCGCGGCGGGACATCAGGTGCAGGCGCGGCTCGTCCCCCGACGGCTCGTACCGCAGGGCCCGGCCGGGTCCGTCGCCGGTGCGGCGGTACACCCCGCCCCGGCCCTGGGTGAGCTGGGCCAGCAGGTCGAACGCGTTCAGGCCCATGCCCCGCACGAGGACGTCCGCCCCGGCCTCCACGGTCTCCCATTCCACGTCCGAGGGGATCTGCGGGCCCTGGTAGTGCAGCTCGTCCCGGCCCCGCGCGGCGGCGGCCATCCGGATCTGGCCGGGGCTGAGCTCCGCAGGCTGATGGCCCAGGCAGAGCACGACGGCGTCCGCGTCGAGCACGGAGATCGCGCCGTCGGGGTCGCGCAGCTCCAGGCGGGCGCCGCCGTCGGGTCGAGGGTGCAGGGCGGTGGCCTCCGCGCGGTGCTCGACGACCTCGGCGACCTCGGGACGGGCGCGCAGCCCCGCCACGACGTCCTTGTACAGATGCCGGAGGTAGCGCCCGTAGACCGCACGGGCCGGGTACTGGTGGCGGCGCACGCCGAGGCTGGCCTCCGGGTGCACGCGACGCCACTGGTCGAAGGTCTGGGCGGCGGTGGAGGGGCGCAGACCGGGGTTGTCGGCGGCGCACGCGGTCGGAAAGAACGCGGGGGTGTTCATGAGGTACAGCTCGGACTGGTCCGTGCGCCACACCCGCCCTGGCCCGGGCGGATAGGGGTCCACGACGTCGATGCGCAGCCGCCGGGGGTGTGCGTCCGGGGCCGCGCCCTCGAGCCGGGCGAGGATCCGCTCCAGCAGCATGACGCCGCGGGGGCCGGCTCCCACCACTGCGAGGCGGCGCTCGGCCACCAGGGGCTCGGACATGGGGCCTCCACTCTCCTCGGGATCGTTTTCACGCCTGCGGCGCGCGTATTCCACACAATATCGGTGGCCGTCAAGGGTCGCGGACCGCATGCGCCACACTCCCACCGATCCCCCAGGATCCACAGCAGGCCCGGGCGAAGAATCCGCGTAATCATGCGGATCACGTCGAGATTCTGGGAGAAGTCTGGGAATTGGGAATCCGGGGGGCCGATGGTTGACGCCACTCGGGCCGATGGGGAATTGTGAATGATCGTAAGGCAACAAAACACCAATTCAGAAGGAGAATTCCTCATGGACCGCAACGCTCTCGACCAGCTGCAGAACTCCACCGTCTTCGCCACCGACGGCGACAAGATCGGCTCCGTCGGTCAGGTCTACCTCGACGACGTCACCAACGAGCCCACCTTCGTCACGGTGAAGACCGGCCTGTTCGGCGCCCGCGAGACCTTCGTCCCGCTGCAGCAGGCCCAGATCACCGCCGACGGCATCACGGTGCCTTTCGAGAAGTCCTTCGTGAAGGACGCCCCGAACGTGGACGCCGACGGCTCGCTGACCCCCGAGGAGGAGCAGCGCATCTACGAGTACTACTCCATGGAGTACTCCGCCACGGATCGCGACGGCGACGTGCGTCGTGACGACGTGCGCACCGATGCCGGCACCGCCGGCGTGGCCGGCACTGCGGGTGTGGCTGGCGCGGCCGACCGTCGCGACGAGGCCGTCGTGGACGGCGACCGCCGCGACGTGACCGACGCCGACTCCGTCGTCGTCAAGGACGAGCACCTGAACGTCGGCACCGAGCGCCGCGCCACCGGCCGCGTCCGTCTGCGCAAGCAGGCCTACACCACCACCGAGACCGTCGAGGTGCCCGTCACCCGCGAGGAGGTCGTGGTGGAGCGCGAGTCCGTCGATCCGAACTCCGCCGAGGCCCGCACCGCCGGCCGCGACGGCGACGTCGAGGTGACCACCTACGAGGAGACCCCGGTCGTCAACAAGACCGTGGACGCCGAGAAGGTCTCTCTGGGCAAGCGCCAGGTGCAGGACACCGAGACGGTGACCGAGGAGGTCCGCCACGAGGACGTCAAGGTCGACGGCGACGCCACCGATCGCGACCTCGACGGCCGCAACGACCGCAAGGATCGCATCTGATCTGAACGGACGCGTCGGCCTCAGGCCGGACGGCTGACAGATCACGCGGGGCCCCGGATCGATCGATCCGGGGCCCGCTCGTGCGCGATGGTGGTCCGACCGTGAGCACGGCGCTCCTTTGCCCTGCCCTGGCCTGGCGCGCTAAGCTGGACCGGTCTGACCGCGCGTCGCCCCGTGCGAGGCGCGCCGGACGGAGGAGACGTGCCAGAGCGGCCGAATGGACTTCACTGCTAATGAAGGGCTCGGCGAAAGTCGGGCCGGGGGTTCAAATCCCCCCGTCTCCGCGAGAGAGGGCCGGAATCCACGCGATTCCGGCCCTCTTCGCGTCTGCGCGCGGCGACCTGACATGCCGACCGGCCGGTGACTAGCCCTCCCCGCGACGCTCGCGCATGCGGCGCAGCAGCTCGTACGCCTCCGGCACGGAGAGCTCCGAGTGGCTGGACAGCTGGACGGCGGCGGACTCGAGGTTGCCGTCCCGCACCATGGCGGCGAGCTGGTCGCGCAGCCACGGCGGCAGGTCCCGCGAGGAGAGCCGGACGGACTCCGTCCCCCGCATCACCTCGACCTCGAAGGGGAGCTCCTCCTCAGCGGGGGCGGCGGTCCACTCGGCCGGGACGGTCAGGGTCGTCAACTCGTCGGCGGACGGCGCCGTCGGACGCGGCGCGGCCGAGGCGTGGTCGCTGTCCTGCCGGGCGTCGTCCTCGGCCACGGCGTCAGAGGTCTCGCGATCGGGCGTCTGGGCGTCCGGCTCCCCCCGCCCGCTCGAATCCTGTCCGGGCCGCTTCGGCCCGGGGGTGTCGGCCGGGGCCGCGTCGTCCCGATGGGGCTCCCCATGGCCGCCGGGAACGGGCCCCGCGACTCCGGCGGACGTGGCGTCCGGTTCCTGCACCGGCTCGGAGTAGACCTGCGGATGCACGGCGAGGGACTGCACGTCCATGACGGCGTCCTTCAGGCCGCGTCCCGTGTGGGCGCGGTAGTCGCGCACGGCCTCCATCACGCGGCTCTGGGCGATGTGCCCGTACACGCGCCGATGGGCGTCCTCGTCCAGCAGCCCCGCTGCCAGACGCGCCCGCTCCGGTCCGATGTCCAGCCCGCGACCGGACGGCGTGCGCTGGTCCGCCGCCTGACGCGCTCGACCGGCCGACATCCACCGGGCGGCGGCGAACGCGAGGGCGCCGATGACGACCACCGCGAGGACAGGGACGAGATATTCCATGCCTCCAGTCTAGGTGTGGCCCGCGAGGGCCATGCCGACGGCCGCGGCGCCACATCACAACCTGGTCACAGTTCTGCCAGGGCCCCAGAGCCACCGAGGGCCTCGCCTACGGTGGAATGCGGAGTCCTCCGTGTCTGGACACGGCGGCCATGGAGGAGACACTCCGCCCGCCACTCGACCGAGCCAGGAGACCGCATGTCCTTCCCCCGCCCGTCCGCCCGCTCCCATGAGGGCGTGCCGATGCGGGCCTTCACGGCGGAGGAGCGCCCGCCGCAGTTCGTCCTCTTCTCCTTCGACGGCGGCCGTCAGGATGCTCGCTGGAAGACCTTCCTGGACGCGGCGGCGGACTCCGACGCGAAGTTCACGGTGTTCCAGTCCGCGATCAACCTCATCGAGACCGCCAACCGGGAGAACTACACGGCGCCCGGCAACGAGCCCGGCTACGTGGGCACGGAGTTCGGCGGCGACGAGGCCGAGGTGGCGCAGCGCATCGAGAACATCAACACGGCCCACGCCGCCGGCCACGAGATCGGCACCCACTACGCGGGTCACCTGTGCGCGCCCACGAGGTACGGCGCAGACCACTGGTCCACGGCCGAATGGAAGCAGGAGTACGGCTCGTTCACGGACATCCTCTCCGACCCCGGCGCCTACAACCCGGGCAGCTCCCTGCCGGCGCTGGAGGTCACCCCCGACGACGTCAAGGGCGGACGTCTGCCCTGCCTCGACGGGGAGTGGGACCAGCTCGTCCCGATGTGGAAGGACAACGGACTCGAGTACGACACGTCGCGTGCCGCGGCCGCCTCCGGCGTCGCCTGGCCCTACCAGGAGGACGGGATCTGGGAGTTCGAGATGCCGATGACCTGGTCCCCCGTGCTCGCCGAGAAGGACGCGGCCAGCCCGTTCGTGATGGCGATGGACTACAACTTCTGGATCTCCGGCAACGGCGGCAAGGACATCCCGGAGGACGTCGCCCGACTCACCGACTTCCAGTACCGCACCTACCGCTACATGTACGACTCGGCGTTCGCGGGCAACCGCGCCCCGCTGGTCTTCGGCAACCACTTCAACGACTGGGGTCTCAACGCGTTCAACCCGGCTGTGGAGAAGGTCATGCGCGAGGTCTGCGTCGAGGAGGACACCTACTGCGTGACCTACCAGCAGATGATCGCGTGGCTCGAGCTGCAGGACCCGGAGGTCCTCGCCGCCTGGCGCGACCAGGCCCGGTCCGCCACCGGCACGGATGCCGAGGCCCTCGGCTGGTGACCCGCGGGTCGGCCCGCTGACACCCGCCCCCACGACGGCCCCGGCTCAGCGCGCCGGGGCCGTCCCGCGCCCGCGCAGCACGACGACGGCGCTCGCCAGGGCGGTCAGCACCAGGGCCAGGACCATCAGCACCGTCCCCGGCCACCCATGGGATTCGTGGAACACGCCGCCCAGCCAGCCGAAGAGGCTCGAGCCGGCGTAGTACGCGAAGTTGTACAGGGAGGTCGACTGGGCGCGGCCCGTGGGGGCGGCCGTCCCAGACCACGCGGAGGCCACGGCGTGGGCGGCGAAGAACGCGCCCGTCACGAGCACGAGGGCGGGCACCAGCACCGCCGGATGCGGGACCGACGTGAGGGCGACGCCCGCCGCCATGGCCGCCGTCGCGCCGGCCAGGACGGGCAGCCGGCCCACCCGCGCGGCCAGCCGACCCGCGCGCGGCGACGACCACGTGCCCGCGAGATAGGCGAGGAAGACGAGGCCGGCCGCCGTCGGCGTCCAGGAGAACGGCGGGTCGAGCAGGCGGTACCCCACGAAGTTGTACAGCGCCACGAACCCGCCCATCAGCAGCGCCCCCTGCAGGTAGACGGCGACGAGCTCCGGCGAGCGCAGGTGACCGCGCACGATGCGCACGAGCGTCGCCGGGGAGGTGGGCGACGGCGTGAAACGTCGGGCACGCGGCGTGATCGCCAGGAAGCCGACCGTGCACAGCACCCCGACCACGGTGACGGCCAGCATCCCGCCGCGCCACGAGGACGCCTCCGCGACGGGCAGGGCGAGGAGCCGGCCGGAGAGCCCGCCGAGGGTGGTGCCGGCGATGTAGGTGCCGGCGGCCGCCGCGACCGCGTGCGGGACCACCTCCTCCGCCAGCAGCGCCACGGCGAGTCCCGCGACACCCCCGTGCGCCATGCCCTCGAGCAGGCGCAGGCCCAGCATGGCCTCGAACGTGGGTGCGAGGACGCCCGTGAGCGCGCACGCACTGGCGGAGACCATCGAGACCACCATGGCGCGTCGGCGGCCCCACCGGTCCCCGGCCACGGACCACGGCACCACCGACAGGGCGAGGCCGAGTGTGCTGGCGGAGACGAGCAGGGCGGCACGGTCCGCGGGGACGCCCAGGTCGTCGCTGACCAGCGGCAGCAGGCCCTGCGGGGAGTAGAGCTGGGCGAACGTGGCCACCCCCGCCAGGAACAGCCCGATCAGCAGCCTGCGGTACGCGGGCTCCCCGGGAGCGGCCGGCGCGGGTCCCGACGGCGGGACGGCCGGGGGCCCCGCGCTCGGGGGCGGAGTGGTCGGGGGCACGCCCTCACTGTATCCAGGCTGTCCACTACGATCGGTCGGGTGACTACCTCGACCCCCTCCCTCGACCTGCACGACTCCTTCAAGGCGTACGACGTCCGCGGCATCGTGGGCGAGTCCATCACGGCGGAGAGCGTCCGCGCGGTGGGCGCGGCCTTCGTGGACGTGCTGGGCCTGGCCGGTCAGACCGTGCTGGTCGGCGGGGACATGCGCCCCTCCTCGCCCGCGTTCATGACGGCCTTCGCCGAGGGCGCCACGCGCCGCGGCGCCGACGTCGTCACCCTGGGGCTGATCTCCACGGACATGCTCTACTACGCGGCGGGCGTGAAGCAGGCCGCGGGCGTGGTGTTCACCGCCTCGCACAACCCGGCCGAGTACAACGGCATGAAGATGGCCCAGGCCGGCGCCGTGCCGGTCTCCTCGGACACCGGGCTGTTCGAGATCCGCGACGCGGCCCAGGCGTACCTCGACGCCGGTGAGATCCCCGCGGCCGAGACCACCGGCACCGTGACGGAGGAGGACATCCTCCCCGGCTACGCCGCGTACCTGCGCTCGCTCGTGGACCTGACGGGGGTGCGCCGCCTGAAGGTCGTGGTGGACGCGGGCAACGGCATGGCGGGCAAGACCACCCCGGCCGTCCTCGGCGACGCCGAGCTGGCCGCCCTGCCGCTGGAGATCGAGCCGCTCTACTTCGAACTGGACGGCACCTTCCCGAACCACCCGGCCAATCCTCTGGAGCCGGAGAACCTGCGGGACCTGCAGGCCGCCGTCGTGGAGCACGGCGCGGACATCGGCCTGGCCTTCGACGGCGACGCCGACCGCTGCTTCGTGATCGACGAGCAGGGCGCCCCGGTCTCCCCCTCCGCGGTCACCGCCCTGGTGGCCCGCCGCGAGATCGCCCGCGCGAAGGCCGACGGTGAGCAGACCCCCGTGGTCATCCACAACCTGATCACCTCCCGCGCCGTCCCCGAGCTCGTGGCGGCCGACGGGGGCCGGGCCGTGGAGACCCGCGTGGGCCACTCCTTCATCAAGGCGGTCATGGCCGCCGAGTCCGCCGTCTTCGGGGGTGAGCACTCCGCGCACTACTACTTCCGCGACTTCTTCAACGCGGACACCGGCATGCTCGCGGCCATGCACGTGCTGGCGGCCCTGGGCGGCCAGGAGCAGCCGCTGTCCGAGCTGGCCGAGGAGTACGAGCCGTACGTGGCCTCCGGAGAGATCAACTCGCAGGTCGCGGACAAGGACGCCGCCGTGGCCGCGGTGGTGGCGCAGTTCGCCCCCGCCGTGGGCGAGGGCGTCGGCGAGGGCCGGGCCGTACACGAGGACTTCGCCGGGGTGGCCACCACGGTGACCCGCATGGACGGCACCACGGTCGCCGCCCAGGACGGCACGTGGTGGTTCAACCTCCGCCCGTCCAACACGGAGCCGTTCCTGCGCTACAACGGCGAGGCCCGCACGGCCGCCACCATGGAGGCGCTCCGCGACGCCGTGCTGGCGATCGTCCGCGCGGAGCGCTGACCTCGGCGGCTCATCCGGCCTGGGCGAGGACGAGCGGCAGCACCCCCTGGGCGCCGGCCTCGCGCAGCACCCGCGCGGCCTCGGCGAGCGACCACCGCGAGTCGACGAGGTCGTCGACCAGCAGCACGGGGCCGTGGCGGCCGGCGTCCGGGGCGGTGCGCAGCATCTGCGCCATCGCCTCGGGGACGGCGAACCGGCCGTACACGGACCCGAGCCGGTAGGCGCTGTTGCCGCCCGGCCCGGCCGTGGGGCCGCCGCGCGCGTGCTCGAGCGAGCCGAGGAACGGCAGCCGGCCGATCCGGGCGATCCCCTCGGCGAACGACCCCACCAGCTGCGGGCGCGTGCGTGAGGGCATCGCGACGACGGCGATCGGCCGCGTCCGCCACCCCCAGCCGGCCAGGACGTCGACGGCGCCCCGCAGGACCTCCTCCGGCACCGGGGCGTCCTCCCGGTCCAGCAGGTCCCGCAGGACGGTGCCCCACCCGAGGTCCGTCAGGCGGGCGAGCGCGCGACCCTCCTCGGCCTGCGACTCGGGCGCGATGCGCCCCTTGACGGGCACGCCCAGCCGGTCCATGCCCGAGGGCCACATGCGACGGGGCTCGATCGGCACACCGGTGCGGCGCAGGGCGGCCTCCGCGCGCTCACGCGCCGCCCCGTCCGATCCCGTGGGGTACCAGGGGCCGGCGCAGACGTCGCAGCGGCCGCACGGCGCGGCGGTGGGGTCGTCCAGGGTGCGGGCCAGGAACTCCATGCGGCACCGGTCCGTGGTCTGGTAGTCGAGCATGAGCCGCTCCTCGGCCCGGCGGGCCTCGGCCACGCGGGCGTACCGCTCGGCGTCGTACGTCCACTCCCGCCCGGTGGCGCGCCAGCCGCCGCCCACCCGCTCGACCGCCCCGTCCACGGCGAGGACCTTGAGCAGCAGCTCCAGGGAGGTGCGCTTGATCCGCACGTCCGGCTCGAGCGCCGCCACGGAGAGGGCCCCGCCGTGGTCCGCGAGCGCCCCCAGCACGGCGCGCGCCTGCTCCTCGTCCGGCATGGAGGCGGTGGCGAAGTACTCCCAGATGCGACGGTCCTCGGGCCCGGGCAGCAGGAGCACGTCCGCGTGGTCCGTCCCACGGCCGGCGCGGCCGACCTGCTGGTAGTACGCCACGGGCGAGCCCGGCGCACCGAGGTGCACCACGAACGTCAGATCCGGCTTGTCGAAGCCCATGCCGAGCGCCGAGGTGGCCACGACGGCCTTCACCCGGTTGGCCTTGAGGTCCTCCTCGATCTCGGCGCGACGCTCCGGGTCTGTGCGGCCCGTGTAGGCGACCACCTCGTGCCCCGCCTCGCGCAGGGCGCGCGCCGTGTCCTCGGCGGCGGAGACGGTGAGGGCGTAGACGATCCCGGAGCCCGGCAGGTCCTCGAGGTGGTCGAGGAGCCAGGCCAGGCGCGCGGCCGGGCTGGGCATGCGCAGCACGCCCAGGCGCAGCGAGGCGCGGGCCAGGGGGCCGCGGAGCACGAACACGTCCTGCTCGGAGGCGACGCCGAGCTGCTCCACCACGTCCGCCACCACACGGGCGTTGGCCGTGGCGGTGGTGGCCAGCACGGGCACCGCGCGCGGCCCCTCGGCGGGAAGCAGCCCGATCAGGTCCCGGATGCGGCGGTAGTCCGGCCGGAAGTCGTGGCCCCAGTCGGAGATGCAGTGGGCCTCGTCCACCACGAGCAGGCCCATGCGCGCCACGAGGTCCGGCAGCTGCTCGTCCCGGAACCGGGGGTTCGTGAGGCGCTCGGGCGAGATCAGCAGCACGTCCACCTCGTCCGCCGCGAGCCGAGCGCGGACCTCGTCCCACTCCGTGGCGTTCGCCGAGCTCACGGACACCGCGCGCACGCCCGCCCGGGCCGCGGCCGCGACCTGGTCCCGCATGAGCGCGAGCAGCGGGGAGACGATCAGGGTGGGCCCTGCGCCGCGGGCGCGCAGCAGCAGGGAGGCCACGAAGTACACGGCGGACTTGCCCCAGCCGGTGCGCTGCACCACCAGGGCGCGGCGGCGGTGGGCCACGAGCGCCTCGATCGCCTCGAACTGCCCGTCCTTGAATCGCGCGTCCGGCCGGTCCACGAGCCGACGCAGGACGGCCAGGGCCTCCTCGTGCAGCGCGGCGTCGCCCCCCGGTGCGGAGGTCTCGGGGAGGCGGGGGCCGGCGTCGGGGTGCGAGGTGGCGTCCATGGCGTCAGTATGCCAACCGGCCCGGACACCGCAGGCGCGGCGGGGCCGTGCACCGGTGGGATGATGGGGGGATGAAGCTGAGCGCCTACACCGACGTCTGCCTGCGGGTGCTGATGACGCTCGCGGCCGCCGAGGGCGAACGGCTCACCAGCCAGCAGATCGCGGACCGGATCCAGGTGCCCTACAACCACGTGATCAAGGCGGTCGCCGAGCTGCGCCGCCGCGGGACCATCGAGGTGCTGCGCGGTCGGCACGGCGGGGCCATGATCGCCGCGGCCGGTCTGGACCAGCGTGTGGGCGAGCTCGTGCGCTCGCTGAGCAGCCGCGACGAGGTGATCGACTGCGCCGGGCGCGACTCCGGGGTGGCGTGCCCCTACGCCGGCGACTGCCGCCTGCGCGGCGCCCTGCACCGCGCACGCGAGGCCTTCCTCGCCGAGCTCGACACCGTGCGGATCCGGGATCTGGTGAGCGCTGGGCCTGTCGGCGGGCCCGTGCTGCTGGGCCTGCCGGAGATCCCCGTGGCGCGCTGACGGAACGGGCCGGGGGCGAGTTCCCGGCGGCGACGGCCGGGTGTAATCTGGCAAAATCGGCGCAAGATTCCCCACCGAGGAGACGGAGACCCCCGTGCTGTCCGAGAAGTCCCGCCCCGTCATCGAGGCCACCGCCGCCGTCGTCGCCGAGCACATGCCGGAGATCACGCCCCTGTTCTACGCCCACATGTTCGAGGCCCACCCCGAGCTCCTCGACGGCGTCTTCTCCCGCGCCAACCAGCGCAACGGCGAGCAGGCTCAGGCCCTCGCCGGATCCATCGTGAAGTTCGCGGTGCACCTGCTCGAGAACCCGGGCACCCTGCCCGAGGCCGTCCTGTCCCGCATCGCCCACAAGCACACCGCCCTCGGCATCGTCGAGGAGCAGTACCCGATCGTCTACGAGAACCTCTTCTGGGCCATCGGCGAGGTGCTCGGCGACGCCGTCACCCCCGCGGTGGCCGACGCCTGGACCGAGGTCTACTGGCTCATGGCCGACGCCCTCATCAAGATCGAGAAGGGCCTCTACGCCCAGCAGGCCAACGACAGGATGTGGACGGATTGGAAGGTCGTCGCGAAGGAGCCCACCGGCAACGCGGCCGTCACCTTCCGCTTCGAGCCGGCCGACGACACCCCGCAGACCCGCGGCAAGGCCGGCGGCTACGTGTCCGTACGACTGAAGGTCGAGGACGGCCTGCGCCAGTGCCGCCAGTACTCCCTCTCCGAGAAGGCCGGGTCCGCCACCGAGCGCGTCATCACCGTGAAGCTGGACGAGGGCGGCGAGGTCTCGCCCGTGCTCATCCAGAACGTGGAGGTCGGCGACGTCATCGAGCTGTCCAACCCCTACGGCGACATCACCCTCGAGTACGAGGACTCCACCGCTCCCCTGGTCCTGGCGACCGCCGGCATCGGCATCACGCCGGCCGCCTCCATCCTGAGCTCGCTGGCCGAACAGGGGTCCGACCGTGAGGTCGTCGTCCTGCACGCCGATGCCTCCCTGGAGTCCGTGGCCCTGCTCGGGCAGCTCACGGAGTCGCTCTCCGCGCTGCCGAACGCCCAGGCCCACCTGTGGCTCGGCGTGGCCCCGGAGCAGGCGCCCGAGGGCATCACCGTCCACGAGGGCCGCATGGACCCCTCCGAGATCGAGCTCCCCTCCGGCGCCGAGGTCATCCTCTGCGGCCCGCTCGCGTTCATGCAGTCCACCCGCTCGAAGCTGATCGACGCCGGCGTGCCCGCGACGTCCATCCGCTACGAGATCTTCGGCCCGGACCTCTGGCTCGCCGCCTGATCCGGCCCCGGAACGCGGAACGGCCCGCACCCCTCACGGGGTGCGGGCCGTTCCGCGTGCGGCGGGGCTCAGGCCTGCGCGAAGCGCTGCTTCTGCGCCTCGAAGCGGTCGCGGATGGCCTGCGGCAGGGACTCGCCGAACCGGCCGAGCCACTCCTCGATGAGCTCGTTCTCCTCGGCCCATTCCGCGGCGTCGACCTTGAGGGCGTCCTCGAGGTCCTCGGCCGACACCTCGAGGCCGGACAGGTCGAGCGAGCCCGCGGCCGGCACGAGGCCGATCGGGGTCTCCTCGGCCTCGGCCTTGCCCTCGAGGCGCTCCACGACCCACTTCAGGACGCGGGAGTTCTCGCCGAAGCCGGGCCAGGCGAAGCCGCCGTCGCGGTTGCGGCGGAACCAGTTGACCAGGTAGATGCGCGGCAGCTTCTCCGGGTCGGCCTTGCCGGACTCCCTGACCCAATGGGCCAGGTAGTCGCCGGCGTCGTAGCCGAGGAACGGCAGCATGGCCATCGGGTCGCGGCGCACGACGCCCACGGCGCCGGCGGCGGCCGCGGTGGTCTCCGAGGAGAGGGTGGCGCCCTTGAGGATGCCGTCCTCCCAGTCGAAGGCCTCGGTCACCAGCGGCACGGTGGTCTTGCGGCGGCCGCCGAACAGGATGGCGTCCAGCTTCACGCCCCGCGGGTCGCGGTACTCGTCGGCCAGCATGTCCGTCTGCTCGATGGGCGTGCAGAACCGGGAGTTCGGGTGGGCGGCCGGGGTGCCGGACTCGGGCGTCCAGTCGTTGCCGCGCCAGTCGGTGAGGTGCTCGGGGACCTCGTCCGTCATGCCCTCCCACCACACGCCGCCGTCGTCGGTGAGGGCGACGTTGGTGAAGATGGAGTTGCCCTTGGAGATCGCGCGCATGGCGTTCGGGTTGGTGGACCAGCCGGTGCCGGGGGCGACGCCGAAGTAGCCGGTCTCCGGGTTGATCACGCGGAACTCGCCGTCCTTGCCGGCGCGGATCCAGGTGATGTCGTCGCCCAGGGTCTCGGCCTTCCAGCCCTCGATCGTGGGGTCGATGAGGGCGAGGTTGGTCTTGCCGCAGGCCGAGGGGAAGGCGCCGGTGATGTGGTAGGACCGGCCCTCGGGGTTGGTCAGCTTGAGGATCAGCATGTGCTCGGCGAGCCAGGCCTCGTCCCGGGCCATCACGGAGGCGATGCGCAGCGCGTAGCACTTCTTGCCGAGCAGGGCGTTGCCGCCGTAGCCGGAGCCGAAGGACCAGATGGAGCGCTCCTCGGGGAAGTGCACGATCCACTTGGTCTCGTTGCACGGCCACGGCACGTCCTGCTCGCCCGGCTCCAGCGGGGCGCCCACGGAGTGCACGGCCGGCACGTAGAAGGCCTGCTCGCGGGACATCTTGTCCAGCACGTCCTGGCCGATGCGGGCCATGATGCGCATCGACAGGACCACGTAGGCGGAGTCGGTGATCTCCACGCCGTACTTCGGGTCCTCGGCGTCGAGGTGGCCCATCACGAACGGGATCACGTACATGGTGCGGCCGCGCATGGCGCCGGTGAACGCGTCGTCGAGGATCCCGTGCATCTTCGCCGGGTCCATCCAGTTGTTGGTGAAGCCGGCGTCCTCCTCCTTCTCGGAGCAGATGAAGGTGCGGTCCTCCACACGGGCGACGTCGGCGGGATCGGAGAACGCGGCGAAGGAGTGGGGGAACTTGTCCTCGGCCAGGCGGGTCAGGGTGCCCGCCGCCACGAGCTCGTCCGCGAGACGGTCGCGCTCCTCCTCGGAGCCGTCGACCCACTGGACGGAGTCCGGCTGCGTCAGCTCTGCGATCTGAGCGACCCACTCGCGCAGCTGGGCGTAGTCCGTGGGCGCGTCCGCCAGGGCGCGATCCGCGAACGAGGTGGTGGCGTTGTCAGCCATGGTGGAGAGTCCTCCCATTGGGGTCCGGGGCCGTTCCGTCCCGTCCACTCCGATGCGTGCACCGCCGAAGCGCGCACCACATCGTTGTGGCCGCACGGTCCTGCCATGGTACCCGAGCCCGGCTATCATGGCCGCGCCCCCGCCACACCCCCGACACAGGCCGCCGCAGACCGTCGATTTGCACTTCGCCGGAGAGGTCCTGTAGTGTTCTACGAGTTCGAGCCGCTCCGGCGGATCGGATGATGCGCCCATAGCTCAGCTGGATAGAGCGTCTGTCTACGGAACAGAAGGTCAGGGGTTCGAATCCCTTTGGGCGCACGATCGGAAGGCCCCGCTCCTGCTGGAGCGGGGCCTTCGTCATGTCGGCGCGCCTCTGCCACGCGCGCCGCCGCGGAGGTCAGCGCCCCGGAACCACGAAGTGCGTCAGGGCGGCGTCGCGGCCGTCGAGCTCGGCCCACGGCTTCTCCACCCGGAACACCTGCATCCCGAGCGTCGGGTAGTGCTCGCTCATGCGCAGCGCCGCGTCCTGGTCCGAGTCCAGGCTCATCAGCCGCATGCCCAGCTCCTGCACCCACGGCATGTGGCCCACCACCAGCAGCCGTCGCGTGGTCTCCTCCGTCTCGTTGACGACGGCCAGGGCCCGCGCCGCGTCGGCGCCGTAGAGCCGCGGGTCCAGGTAGGGCGTGGGTGCCAGCTCGCCCAGGCGCTCGCACACCCACACGCACGTCTGACGGGTGCGCAGCGCATCGGAGCACACGACGGCGTCCGGGACGAGGTCGTGCTCGCGGAGCCAGTCGCCGGCGGCGGGCGCCTGGGCGTGGCCTCGCTCGGCGAGCGGGCGGGCGTGGTCGTCGGCCGCGTCGGGCCAGCCGGCCTTGGCGTGCCGGAGGACGATCAGGGTCTTCGCGTCGGCGGTGCTCATGCGGCCAGGCTACGGCGACGGCCCCCGCTCGGGTGAGCGGGGGCCGTCGTCGGACACGGGCGGGCGCGGGTCAGATGCTGTACTCCGGCGCCGCCCACACGACCACCTCGGGGTGGCGGTAGAAGCGGTAGCCCTGGCCGCGCACGGTGCGCACGGTGTTCGCGAGGCGGCCGAGCTTGGCGCGCAGGCGGCGGATGTGCACGTCGATGGTGCGCTCGTTGGGCACCTCGTCGGCGTTGCGCCACAGGGCGTCGAGCAGCTCCTCGCGGCCGACGGTGCGCTCGCCGTTCTCCACGAGGTAGTTCAGGAGCTCGAACTCCTTGAAGGTGAGGTTCAGCGACTCACCGTCCAGCTGCACCTCGCGCCGGGACAGATCGATCAGCACACCGGGCTGGCGCGTGGACACGGGGGCCGGCGCCTGCGCCAGGTCGGGACGGGTGCCGCCCTGCACGGTCGGGTCGCCGAGCACCTGGCGCACGACCTCGATGTCGCGGCCCTCCGCGCCGGCGGGGGCCAGGGCGACGGCGGCGTGCGACTCCGCCCCGGGGACGAGGGACTCCACGTAGTGGCGCAGCTCGTTGGCCAGCCGCGTGAGGGAGGTGCCGGCGGCCGAGGCGGCCAGCTCGTCCATGCCCACGTAGATGACGAACCCACGGGCCTCGTTCTCCCGGGCCACCGCCTGGGGACCCGGGATGCCGTTCGGCGCGAGGACCGGCGTCGGCGCCGTCTGGGAGTCGGGGGCGTCGGTGCCACCGGCCAGGCGCAGGCCTGCGCGGGCCTGGCCTCGGCGGGACATGCCGTCGGCCCGGCGCTGCGCGTTGCGGACGGAGATGTGCACGTATCCGGCGGACTGACCCATGGCCACCACTCCTCTTTCGGCTCATGGCCCCTCCACCGCTCGGTCGGTGCGGCGGACGAGGCGTCACATGACAAGAATGTGACTTCACCGAGGGGACTGGCAAGTAACGTTCGCGCTTTTGTCTCGTTATTTGAGAAGAAGAGTCCTGAATGTGCTCAACATCACTATTCGCGGATCGGAATAGCGTCGCGTGGCCAATCGGCTCGCTCGTGTGGCTCGTTCATTGTTCAACAGGTGGGAGCGCGCCGCCGGACCAATGAGTATGCGGAATATTTATGCAGGCGACTTCCAGGTTTTCCATGTGACGCCATGATGACGGGTCACAGCAGGTCGTGACGTCCACTAGATGGACGACACATTCACGGCCCCGCTTGACGCCCCCGCCGGAGACGCTCCCGTGAGACGACCACGGCCCCCGCCGGGTGGGGGCGGGGGCCGTGGTCGTCTCGTGGCGGACGCGGAGGTCCGTTCAGGTCATTCCGCCAGACCGTAGAGCCGGTCGCCGGCGTCGCCGAGGCCGGGGACGATGTAGGACCGCTCGTCCAGGCGCTCGTCGACGGCGGCCAGGTACAGGTCCACCTCGACGTCGCCCAGCGAGGCCTCCAGCCGCTCGATGCCCTCGGGCGCCCCGAGCAGGCAGAGGCACGTGACCCGCGCCGCGCCGCGCTGGTAGAGGAAGCGGATGGCCTCGATCAGCGTGCCTCCCGTGGCCAGCATGGGGTCCAGGACGAACACGTGACGCCCGGACAGGTCGGCGGGCAGCCGCTCCGCGTAGGTGACGATGTCCAGCGTCTCCTCATTGCGGGCCATGCCGAGGAACCCGACCTCGGCGGACGGCGCCATCTTGGTCATCCCCTCCAGCATCCCGAGCCCCGCGCGCAGGATCGGCACGACCAGCGGACGCGGGCGGGCCAGCCGGAAGCCGGTGGTCTCGGTCACCGGGGTCTCGATCCGCACCTCCTCCATGGCCACGTCGCGCGTCGCCTCGTAGGCGAGCAGCATCACGAGCTCCTCCGTGAGCTGCCGGAAGATCATGGACGGGGTCTTCTTGTCCCGCAGGACGCTGAGCTTGTGGGCCACGAGCGCGAGCAGCACCACGACCCCACCGCCCACGCCGAGGTCCTCGCTCTGCGCCGCGGGGCGGAGCTGCGGGCCGCCGCCGGAGCGGGCGACGGCTGGCGCCTGACGGACTGCACCCTCGTGGTGACCCTCGAGCCCTGCCCCATGTGCGCCGGTGCGCTGCTGCTGGCCCGGATCCCGCGCGTCGTGTTCGGGGCGTGGGACCCGAAGGCGGGCGCGTGCGGATCGGTGCTGGATGTGGTCCGCGACCCCCGCTTCAACCACCGGGTGCAGGTCCGCGCCGGCGTCCGTTCCGAGGAGAGCGCGGCGCTGCTGCGGGGGTTCTTCGCGGCACAGCGCGACTGAACGCGCCCGTGCCCGACGACGGCGGGCGACCGGTTTGGGCGCGCCGCCACGGCTCGGGTAGGGTGTCCTGGTCTGGTGACGTGTCCGAGCGGCCGAAGGTGCAGCACTCGAAATGCTGTGTACGGTAACCCCGTACCGTGGGTTCAAATCCCACCGTCACCGCCAGATGTGAGGGCCCCGAGGTTCCTGGTCAGGCCAGGACTCGGGGTCCTCCTTCTATATCCGTAGGGCCCAAGGGATAACGCGGGGCACGCCGGTGGACTGCTGCGCCTCGCTTCGCTCGCCTTGCCATGGGGGCGCCCCTTCGAGTAGTACAAGGGGCCGGCCGATTGAATGGCCCACGGGCAAGCGGCCCTGCGGGAGCGACCGGTTCAGTAGTAATCCATGTTGTCGATCATTTCCTGGCGGCAGATGTACTGGTCGACCAGTTTTTCAACTCCCCCATCGATCTGAGATGCCTCCGCCAATTCTTGGGCAAATTCGCTGTCAAATCTGACATCGAGCCCCGACTCGATCCAAGTATACGCACCCGGGAGGATGCTCTTAAGGTAGCTTTCAATCTCATCGAATAGTGAGTAGATCGACTCGATATCTCCCTTCGGTGCGGGGTTAAAACTAAAGAAAGTGCTTTCTCTGACCCGCGTCAGGCCCATTGGAAGCGCCCCAAGTCCGGGCGTATGAACATACAATGAAGAGCCGTGGCCCTTTTCGAAACCTCCATGGGAGTAGGGGTTTCTCCACTGCTCGACGACTTCAGACATCCGACGTCGAAGATCTCTCGCTTCGGGGTTTTTGTCACCTATGATCCGCTCCCATTTGACACCCCATCGATCGCCAATGAAAGCTGTTAGATCCTCTGATTCTGGATTGTATCCCGCGAATGGGAGGGATAGTACGAACAGATGCTCAAGAAGGCTCAGGAACGCCACGGTCGATGCAACTAAATCGTGAGACGCGTGCATCTTCATAACCATCTTTCCGCTTATATGGGTCCAAGATTGCCCCCCATTAAAACGTCGATGCTCCCTCTCATCGGCCACAAAAACGGGGTTTATGGCACGATCTCGGTGGTACTCATACGGCGCTCGTAGCCGGCGATACTGGTTCGCCACGGTCACATTGCCCTGGCGAATGGCTTCAGGGGCTCGTTCGGAGAGCAATTTCTCCACTACATGTGCGGCCGAGAAGATTCGATCAAGCATCATGTTGAGATGATTCTCAGACTCTGCTCGCGACAAGCTGCATATAATTCCAGCTTTTACTCCAAACTTGTGATAGCCCAGATATGCAGGAAATCCCTTGTAGTTGAACTCAACCGCCCACGCAAATTTTTCGCCTGGGCCTGTATGTTGGATACCAAGCAAGTCGAATGGGTAGCGCAGGAGTACCGGGACGGGAGCCTCGTAACAACCGACCCGGCGGGAGTAATAGGTCCCCTTGTCTTTTCTGGGTTCTGTTGACAGAGGAGCACTGAAATCCCGTAGGATTGTCGATTTTAGGTACGCGGCAGTCTCGCTCTCGGAGTACTTCATGTCCCCGATGATGCCAGCTACCACCGGAACGGGGTTTGCCGCCTCACCCAGCGATCTGGGTCCGGTTGGCCGGTCGCAGAGTGGGGAAGCGGTGGCTACCGTCCCCTCGTGCAGCGCCTCGCAGGCCCAGGCCATCCGCTGGTGAACTTTGGAGGTCTCCGCTTCGTAGACCGGTCGCAAGGCCTTATCTCCCCTCCGCGGTTTGCCGAGGAACGTCTTAAACTCACGCTGTATGGCGAAGGCCTCGGCCACCAACACCACCAAACGAGAGCGCTGGGCCTCGACGGCCATCATGTGCTTCTCAGTGGCCTTGCGCAGCTCCTCGGCAGCTGTTCCGACTCGAGCTGCCCGGGCGCGGTCTGCCACCGCGTCCGAGAGGGCGATGATGACGTACCGGTGCGCGTTCTCGACTGCGCGACGGCCCTCCTCGTAGCCTTCGGAGCGGTCGTCAGCTCAGCGCGGCAGGACGGCGTCCAGGAACGAGGCCACCGCGGACCACGAGATGGAGGCGTGCACGGCACTGGCCGGCACACCGGTGCGGAGCACCTCAGCGCTGCGGGTCTTCGCGGTCATCATGCCCAGGTCGTGGCCGCCCTCGGCCACCGAGTAGAACGCGGTGCGCAGTCCGGCGGCCTCGGCGGCCCGGTACAGCTCGAGGCTCTGTCCCCACGGGACCGTGACGTCCTTGCGCCCGTGGACGACCAGCAGGGGCGGCGAGTCCGGGCGCACGTGCGCGATCGGCGAGGCCAGCCGGGTCAGGCCGCCCGAGGCCAGGACCGGCACCCCCAGCATGTCCGCCTTGGTGCTGTGATCGTCGAGGTGGCAGTGCTCGAGCCGGTTCGCGCGGTTGTAGTCCGCGCACGCGCCCGGGAGCATCTGGCGGTTCATCCTCAGGAAGTCCGTGGGGCCGAAGAAGTCCACGATCGCGTGGACGCGGTCCTCCTCCGGGATCGCGTGGCCGCCGTCGGGCACCTCCCGGCCGGGCAGCGGCACCTGCTCGCGGTCCAGGTCCTGTCCGCCCGTGAGGCCGGCCATGAGGGCGTTCCAACCGCCCGACGACGAGCCGGCCACGGCCACCCGCCCCGCGTCCAGCTGCAGGCCCGGGGCGTTGCGCCGCACCCAGCGGACCGCCGCCGTCGCGTCCTCCACCTGGGCGGGGAACGTGCCCTGCTTGGAGCTGCGCACCGAGAACGCGGCGACGGCGTAGCCGTGCGGGACCAGGCCGCGGGCGACGTCGACACCGTCGCTGTAGCCGCGATCACTGCGCCAGCCGGAGCCCGCGTTCCACACGAGGACCGGGAACGGGCCCTGGCCCGGCGGCCGGTACACGTCGATGCGTCCGGCGCGCCCGGGCAGGGCCGCGTACGTGTGCCCGGTGGAGCTGCGCATGCCGTACAGGGCCGTCGCGTTGGCGCCCAGCGGCCCGGCGGGCGCGCCGGCCAGGTCGGTGACGACGGCCACCCCGCCCACCGCGAGGGCGCCGACCCCGAGGCCGAGCGCGGCGCGGCGGGACACCCGCGGGGACCGTGCGGTCGACGTCATGGGCCCCCTTCCGGTGCGGAGCCAGGCACCCCGCCCCGGCGAGCGTAACCGAGCGGCGGGGGCCGACCCCCGTACCGTGTCCGCGGCCGGTGCGATCATGGGGCCATGTCTGTTCGGGTGCTGGCCATCGGCAAGAAGCATGAGGCGTGGGTCGTCGACGGGATCGACCGCTACGAGCGGCGCCTCAAGAAGCCCTACGACCTCTCGTGGCGTCTGCTGCCGCACTCCGCGCGACAGGAGGAGGCGGCGCGCACGGAGGAGTCGGACCGGATCCTGGGCGCGGTCGGCGCGGACGAGCACCTGATCCTGCTGGACGAGCGGGGGGCGGCGTTCGACTCGCCGGGTCTGGCGCGGCACCTGCAGAGCCGGTTCGACGTCGGCGCCCCGGTGACGATGGTGATCGGAGGCGCGTACGGGGTGGACGCCCGGGTCCACGCCCGCGCGGACCGCGTCTGGTCCCTGTCCCCGCTCGTCTTCCCGCACCAGCTCGTGCGGCTGATCCTGGCGGAGCAGGTCTACCGAGCCCAGGAGATCTCCGCCGGCCGACCGTACCACCACGCATGAGCGGGCCCGCGGAGACCGCAGCGGGCGCGCCCACGCCCGCGGCCGACGTCGTCCTGGGCCGGTTCACCGAGCCCACGCGCGCCTGGTTCACGGGCGCGTTCGAGGCCCCGACGCCGGCCCAGCTCGGCGCGTGGGACGCGATCTCCTCGGGGCGGCACGCGCTGGTGATCGCGCCGACCGGCTCGGGCAAGACCCTCTCCTCCTTCCTCTGGGCGCTCGACTCGTTCGTGCGCGAGCCCGCCGCCGAGGGGACGGCGGCCACCCGCGTCCTCTACGTCTCGCCGCTGAAGGCGCTCGGCGTGGATGTGGAGCGGAACCTGCGGGCCCCGCTGGTGGGCATCACGCAGACCGCCGCGCACCAGGGCAGGCCCGTGCCGCGCGTGCGGGTGGGTGTGCGCTCCGGGGACACCCCGGCGGCCGAGCGGCGGCGCCTGCAGCAGGATCCGCCGGACATCCTCATCACCACGCCCGAGTCGCTGTACCTCATGCTCACCTCGCAGGCCCGAGCGGCGCTGGCCGGGGTCCGCACGGTGATCGTGGACGAGGTGCACGCCGTGGCCGGGACCAAGCGCGGCGCCCACCTGGCCGTCTCCCTCGAGCGCCTGGACGCCCTGCTGGACACGCCGGTGCAGCGGATCGGCCTGTCCGCCACGGTCGAGCCGGCCGCCGAGGTGGCCCGGTTCCTCGGCGGCACGCAGCCGGTGACGGTGGTGCGGCCCGCCTCGGCCAAGCGCTGGGACCTGACGGTCACGGTGCCGGTGCCGGACCTGACGGACCTCTCCTCCCCCGCCGCCGCCCACGACCTGGGCCCCGGCTCCTCGACGGGCGGGCTCGGCGACGAGGGCGCGGTGACGGGCGGGTCCATCTGGCCGCACGTCGAGGAGCGGATCGTGGACCTGGTGGCCGAGCGGCGTTCCACGCTCGTGTTCGCCAACTCCCGGCGCCTGGCCGAGCGCCTCACCGGTCGGCTCAACGAGATCTGGGAGGCCCGCGCCGAGGCGGCCGCCGCGGCCGAGCACCCGGACGCCGTCCCCGGCTTCCGCACACCGGACCCGACCGGCTTCCACGGCCCCGCCCAGGTGGCCGGGCAGACCGGCACCGGATCGGGCACCGTCTCCGACTTCGCCCGCGCCCACCACGGCTCCGTGTCCAAGGAGCAGCGCGCCATCGTCGAGGAGGCGCTGAAGACCGGCCAGATCCGCTGCGTCGTGGCCACGAGCTCGCTCGAGCTGGGCATCGACATGGGCGCGGTGGACCAGGTGATCCAGGTCGAGTCGCCGCCCTCGGTTGCCTCCGGTCTGCAGCGCGTGGGCCGCGCCGGCCACCAGGTGGGTGAGGTCTCCCGCGGCGTGTTCTTCCCCAAGCACCGGGGCGACCTCGTGGACACCGCCGTCGTGGCCGAGCGCATGACGGCCGGACGCATCGAGTCGCTGCGCATCCCCGCCAACCCGCTGGACATCCTCGCCCAGCACACCGTGGCCGCCGTCGCCGTCGCGGACCTGGACGCACAGGAGTGGTTCGACCTCGTGCGCCGGTCCGCGCCGTTCGCCACGCTGCCGTTCTCCGCCTACGAGTCCGTGCTCGACCTGCTGGCCGGCCGCTACCCCTCGGACGAGTTCGCCGAGCTGCGCCCGCGCATCCTGTGGGACCGGGAGAACGGCACCCTCGCCGCCCGCCCCGGCGCCCAGCGCCTCGCGGTCACCTCGGGCGGCACCATCCCGGACCGCGGCCTGTTCGGGGTGTTCCTGGCCTCCGACGGCGGCGCGGACGGCGCCCCCGGCGGCGCGGCGGCCGGGGACACGGCCGAGTCGGCGAGCACCGCGTCCGCGGGCTCGGCCCGCTCCGGCGGGCGCCGGGTCGGCGAGCTCGACGAGGAGATGGTCTACGAGTCCCGCGTGGGGGACGTCATCCTGCTGGGCGCCACGAGCTGGCGGATCGTGGACATCACCGCGGACCGCGTCCTGGTGCTGCCCGCCTACGGGCAGCCCGGCAAGCTCCCGTTCTGGCGGGGCGACGCCGCAGGCCGGCCGGCGGAGCTGGGCGACGCCGTCGGGCGCTTCCGCCGCGAGCTGGACGCGGACCCCGAGGCCGGCCGCACCCGCCTGGCCGCCGCGGGCCTGGACCCGTGGGCGCAGGACAACCTGCTGGCCTACCTGAAGGACCAGCGCGAGGCCACCGGGGTGCTGCCCACCGAGCAGACGCTCGTGGTGGAGCGGTTCACGGACGAGCTCGGCGACTGGCGCGTGGTGCTGCACTCCCCCTACGGCATGGCGGTGCACGCCCCGTGGGCGCTCGCGGTGGGGGCGCGGCTGGCGCAGCGGTACGGGCTGGAGACCGGCTCGGGCGCGGCGATGGCGGCCGACGACGGGATCGTGCTGCGCATCCCCCTGATGGACGCGGAGCCGCCGGGCGCGGAGCTGTTCGAGTTCACGGCCGAGGAGCTGGACGAGATCGTCACGGCGGAGGTCGGCGGGTCCGCGCTGTTCGCCGCCCGGTTCCGGGAGAACGCGGCCCGGTCCCTGCTGCTGCCGCGCCGTGACCCCGGGCGGCGGACCCCCCTGTGGCAGCAGCGGCAGCGGTCCGCGCAGCTGCTGGACGTGGCACGGAAGCACCCGCGGTTCCCCGTGATCCTGGAGACCGTGCGCGAGGTGCTCCAGGACGTCTACGACCTCTCGGCGCTCAAGGAGCTCGCGGGGCGGGTGTCCTCACGGGCCGTCCGGCTCGTGGAGGTCACGACGACGGCACCCTCGCCGTTCAGCCAGTCCATCCTGTTCGGCTACATCGCCCAGTTCATCTACGAGGGCGACTCCCCGCTGGCCGAGCGCCGCGCCGCCGCGCTCTCCCTCGACCCCGCGCTGCTGTCCGAGCTGCTGGGCACGGAGGAGCTGCGCGAGCTGCTCGACGCCGAGGTCATCGCGGAGGTCGAGGCCCAGCTGCAGCGGCTCGCGCCCGACCGGCGCGCCCGCGGGGTCGAGGGCGTGGCGGACCTGCTGCGCCTGCTGGGACCGCTGTCCGTCGCCGAGGCCGCGCGGCGCACACGGGCCGAGGGGGAGGCGGAGGAGGCCGCGGACGAGGACGCCGTCGCCGGGATGCTGGCGGAGCTCGAGCGCGCCGGCCGCGCGTTCCGCCTGCGCCAGGACGGGGTCGAGCGGTTCGCCGCCGTCGAGGACGCCGCCCGCCTGCGGGACGCGCTCGGCACGCCGATCCCGCACGGAGTGCCCACCGCATTCCTCGACCCGGTCGACGACCCGCTCGGGGACCTCGTGGGCCGCTACGCCCGCACCCACGGCCCCTTCACCGCCGCCGAGGCGGGGGCTGCGCTGGGGCTGGGGGGCGCCGTCGTGCTCTCGGTGCTGCAGCGCCTGGCCACCGAGCGCCGCGTGAGCACGGGCGCGTTCCGGCCGGAGGGCACCCCCGGAGCCACCGGCCTGGACGCCGAGTGGTGCGACGCCGAGGTGCTGCGGCGGATCCGCATGCGCTCCCTCGCCGCGCTGCGCGCCGAGGTCGAGCCGGTGGACCAGGCCGCCTACGCCCGGTTCCTCGCCGACTGGCAGCACCTGCGGCCGCGGACGGGGCGCGACGGGGCCTGGCGGCCGCCGGCCACGCTCGAGGGCGTGGACGGGGTGGCCACCGTCCTGGACCAGCTGGCCGGCACGCCCCTGCCCGCGAGCGCGTGGGAATCCCTCGTGCTGCCCGCCCGCGTGCGGGACTACGCCCCCGCCCTGCTCGACGAGCTGCTGGCCACGGGCGAGTACGTGTGGTCGGGCGTCGGGGAGGCCACCGGCAACGACGGCTGGGTGGCCCTGCACCCCGCCGACGCCGTGGACCTCACGCTGCGCCTGCCCGAGCCCGCGGAGGAGACGCCGGCCGACGCCGCCCTGCGCGCGGCCGTGCTCGAGGTGCTCGCCGGCGGCGGGGCCTGGTTCTTCCCCCAGCTCGTGGAGCGGGTGCGGGCGGTGCAGGCGGCGGGCGGCGACGCGGGTGGCGCAGGCCGGGCGGTCGGCCCCGACCCGCACCGCGACCCGGCCGACCTGGCCCGCGGCCCCGCGGTGCTGGCCGCGCTGTGGGGCCTGGTGTGGGACGGCCGGGTCGGCAACGACACGTTCGCCCCCGTCCGCGGCCTGCTCTCGCTCGGCAAGACCGCGCACCGCACCGGCCGACAGACGCCGCGGGCCCGCACCGCGCGGACGGGCGGG
>NZ_JASDCZ010000149.1:0-4970 GCF_030407635.1 Micrococcus sp. APC 4021 | reverse complement strand
TCGCTGCCTGTGACGGTCGCCGGATGTCCGGAGCCGAGAACAGGAAGCGGCTCGCGCGAGTGGCGGAATTGGTAGACGCGCTGGCTTCAGGTGCCAGTGTTCGCAAGGACGTGGGGGTTCAAGTCCCCCCTCGCGCACCGAGGACGAAGGCCCCGGAACCACACGGTTCCGGGGCCTTCGGCGTTCCCGGGCTGGTCCCCACTCACCGGTTGGGGGCGGTTTCGGGCGGTATCCACGCCGAATACCGCCCGAAACCGCCCCCAAACGCCGCGGGGTGGGCCGGGTGCGGGGCCGCGCGCCCGACGCCGGCCCTCACGGCTTGACGCACACCACCGGGACGCGCGCCTCGAGGATGATCTGCTGCGCGGCCGATCCCAGCAGCAGCTTGCCCACGGGGGAGCGGTGCTTCACGCCCACGACGATCCGGCTCGCGCCCACGCGCTCGGCGTGCTCGAGCAGGTCGCCGACGGCGTCCCGGCCGCGCTCCTGGGCGTGCGCCACGGACACGGCGACGCCGGCCTCGCGCGCCTCCGCCTCGTCCGGCTCGGTCCCGTCGAGGGAGAACCAGACCACGTCCTCTCCGCGCAGGGCCGCCTCGGCCAGGGCGGCCCGCCAGGCCGCGGCGCTCTCGGTGCTGCTGGTTCCAGTGCTGATGATCGTCATGGGGACCACTGTGCGTCATGGGCGCGGTCCCCGTCACCACCCGGGCCGGTTGTCGTCGGTCACTCTGCGGACGCGGAGCGCACGCGGCCCCGCCGCGCTGTTACCGTGACCTCCACCACTCGCACCTGTCCCCGGCGCCACTCCCTGGCGGCGGGGTGTCTCTGTTAGGAACCGTTATGCCCTCCACCTCCCCCGACGGCCCCCCGCGCCGGCGCACGGGGATCGGCCGGATCGTCTTCAGTGTGATCGCGGTGCTCACCGTGCTCGCGGCCTCCGCCTTCTCCATCCGCTCGGCTTCGGGAGGGAACGACATCCGCACCAACCTGACCCTCATCGCCCCCGCGGCCGCCGGCGGCGGCTGGGACTCGTTCCAGCGCGAGCTGCAGCAGACCATGCGCGTCAACGGGCTCGTGAACAACGTCCAGGTGGTCAACATCCCCGGCGCCGGCGGCAACATCGCCCTCGGTCAGCTGACCACGCTCGAGGACGCGAACAACCTCATGGTGGGCGGCACCGGCCAGATCGCCGCCCACGCGGCCCGTGGCACCGGCCCCGAGCTCTCCCAGGTCACCGCGGTCAGCCGCGTCGTCGAGGAGTACAGCCTCGTGGTGGTCCCGGCGGACTCGCCGTACCAGAGCATGGACGACCTGGTGACCGCCTGGCGCGCCGATCCCGCCCACGTGGCGTGGACCGGCGGCGGCTCCTTCGACCAGCTCGTCATGGCGGACATCGCCCGCACGGCCGACGTGCCGGTCGCGGACACCACCTACATCCCGTCCGACGGCGGCGGTGAGGCCATCCAGGCCCTGCTCAACGGCACCGCCCAGGCCTCCGCCGGCGGCTTCGCGGACATCTACCCGCAGGTCGAGGCCGGCCGACTGCGCGCCCTCGGCGTGGTGGCGGCCGAGCCGCTGGCCGGCGTCGAGGAGATCCCGACCCTGCGCTCCCAGGGCTACGACGTCACGCTCACCAACTGGCGCGCCCTGTTCGTGCCCCCGGGCGTCTCCGCGGAGGAGCGCACCGAGCTCGAGGCCCTCATCGCCGAGGCGGTCGACACCCCCGAGTGGAAGGAAGCGGTGCAGCGCAACTACTGGAACCCCGTGCCCCTCTCCGGCGCCGAACTCGAGGAGTTCATCGCCGCCGAGAAGGAGCGCATCGGCACGCTGACGGAGGAGATCAAGTGAGCCACGCATCCACCGTCCCCCCCGCCGCCGACGCCCCCTCCCGCTGGGGACGCGCCGCCGGGCTCTCCGCGCTCGTCATGCCGGCCGTGCTGGCCGCGTTCAGCCTCTACCTGCTGCTGGGATCCCTGGCCATGGACACCGAGGGCGCCGACTTCCCCGGCCCGGACTTCTTTCCGCTGATCCTCGCGGTCGCGGGCCTCGTGATCGCCGCCGCGCTCGCGGTGGAGGTCGTGCGCGTGCGCCAGTCCCCCGAGGGTCAGGCCGACGCGGACGGCGAGATCGGCCAGGCGGCCGGTCCGCTGACCCTGTTCCACTCGGACTTCGGCGCGCTGGCCTGGTGCTTCCTCGGCTTCCTCGCGTTCGCCGTCCTGCTGCCCTGGCTGGGGTGGATCCTCGCCGGGGCGCTGCTGTTCTGGTGCGTCACGCGGGCGTTCGGCGCCCCGCATCCCGTGTTCGACATCCTCGTCGCCCTGTTCGTCTCCTCGCTGGCCTACCTCGGCTTCGCGGTGGCCCTGGGCCTGACCCTGCCCTCGGGCATCCTGGGAGGTGGCTTCTGACATGGAGACCCTCGGACTCCTCATGGAGGGCTTCGCCGGAGCCCTCACCCCCATGAACCTGCTCTGGGTGGTGCTGGGCTGCCTGCTCGGCACCGCGGTCGGCGTGATGCCCGGTCTCGGCTCCTCGATGGCCGTGGCCCTGCTGCTGCCCATGACCTTCGCCCTCGAGCCCACCGCCGCGTTCATCATGTTCTCCGGCGTGTACTTCGGCGGCCTCTTCGGCGACTCCACCATGGCCATCCTGATGAACACCCCCGGCCAGGCCTCGGCCATCGCCTCCACGTTCGAGGGCCACCGCATGGCCCAGGACGGCCGGGCGGCCCAGGCCCTGGCGACGGCGGCGCTCGGCGCCTTCATCGGCGGCATGGTGGCCTCGGTGTGCGTCGTGTTCCTCGCCCCCGTCCTGGCGGAGTTCTCCACGCGCTTCGGGCCCGCGGAGTACTTCGCGCTCGCGCTCTTCGCGTTCGTGGCCACCTCCTCGGTGGTCGCCGACTCGGTGCTGCGCGGCCTGGCCTCCCTGGTGCTGGGACTGGGCATCGCCGTCGTCGGGATCGACGCGGTGACCGGCACCGAGCGCTTCACGATGGGCTCCCCGCAGCTGTTCGACGGCATTCCGCTCGTGACCGTCACGGTGGCGATCCTCGCGCTCGGCGAGGTGTTCCACGTGGCCTCCCGGGTGCGCCGCGAGCGCGAGGACCTGCGCATCCGTCGCACTGGCCGGCCGTGGCTGTCGGGCGCCGAGTTCCGCGAGGCCGCCCCGGCGTGGCTGCGCGGCACGGCGATCGGCCTGCCGTTCGGCATCGTGCCGGTGGGCGGCTCCGAGGTGCCGACGTTCCTGGCGTACTCGGCCGAGCGGCGCCTGGACCGGCGCCGGGCGCATCCGCAGTTCGGCCGCGGCGCGATCCGCGGGCTGGCGGCCCCGGAGGCCGCGGGCAACTCGACCACCGGCATGGCGATGGGTGCCCTGCTCACGCTCGGCCTGCCCGTCTCCGCGACGGCGGCCATCATGCTGGCGGCGTTCCGCCAGTACGGGCTGCAGCCCGGCCCCCTGCTGTTCGACCGCAGCCCGGACCTCGTGTGGGCGCTGCTGGCGAGCTTCTTCATCGCGATGATCGTGCTGCTGGCGATCAACCTGCCGTTCGCGCAGCTGTGGGCCAAGCTCCTGCTCATCCCGAAGCACTACCTCTACGCGGGGATCACGCTGTTCTGCGGGCTGGGCATCTACGCCACCACGGGCGCGGTGTTCGACCTGCTGATGCTGCTGGGGATCGGCGTGCTGGGCTTCCTGATGAGGCGGTACGGCTACCCGCTGGCGCCGCTGATGATCGGCATGGTGCTCGGCCCGCTGGCGGAGACCAGCCTGCGCGACGCCCTGCTCAGCTCGGTGGGCGACCCGGCCGTGCTCGTCTCCACCCCCATCACGTGGGTGATCTACGGGATCCTGGCGATCGTGCTGGCGTTCTCGGTGCGGGCCGCCGTCGTGCGCCGGACGCGCCAGGACGTGTGAGCGGAGGCGGGATCCGCGCCCCCCGAGGCAACGCGGGTTGAGTTGTCACCGGTGTGCGGCCTCCGCACCCGTGACAACTCAACCCGCGTTTCTGGTGGGCGGCGGCCCCGCTCAGTAGTGGTACGTGTCCGACGGCGCCGTGATCGCGTTGTCCTGGTCCGGGTACCGCGTGGAGTGCACCCCGAACGCGGTGGCCAGCCCGAGGATCTTCTCCGCACGCGCCTTGCGGGGCAGGTCGGAGCCGTTGCGGATCTCGCCGCCGTCGGCCTCGAAGTCCGCAAGGAACTCGTGGGCCCACGCCAGCTCCTCCTGGGACGGGCTGAGCCCCTCGTTCACGGCCGCGCACTGCTCCGGCGCGAGGCACAGCTTGCCGGTCATGCCGAACTCCGCGGTCACCGCCGTCGCCTCGGCGAGCTTCACGCCGGTGGAGCCCACGGTCGGCCCGTCGATCGCGCCCGGCAGCCCCGTGGCCCGCGCCGCGATCGTGAACTGGGACCGCGTGTACGCCAGCGCCATCGGCGACTCGCCCAGGCCGGTGTCGCGGCGGAAGTCGCCGATCCCGAAGGCCAGCCGGAACGTGCCCTTCGCGGCGGCGATCGAGTCGATCCGCTGCAGCCCGCGCGCCGTCTCCACGAGCGCCACGACGGGCACGCCGGGCAGCCGTCGGGCGGTCTCGTTCACGTGGTCCGTGGACTCCACCATCGCCAGCACGACGCCGGCCAGGCCGCCCTCGGAGACCGGCCCGCCCAGGTGCGCGGGCAGGGCCGCGGCGAGCGCCTCGACGTCCTGCTCCCACCACCGCGAGCCGTAGCCGTTGAGCCGCACCCAGCCGGTGTGCCCGGAGGTCAGCCAGGCGACGGCGTCCCCGCGGGCCTGGTCCTTGTCCTTGGGGGCCACGGCGTCCTCGATGTCGAGGATGACGATGTCCGCGGCCGAGTCCTCGGCGGGCTGGAACCGTTCGGGCTGGGCGGCGTTGACCAGCAGCCAGGAGCGGGCGAGCTCCGGGTCGATGCGCTGGCCGGGCACGGGCTGGAACGCGGGGGAGGGGGTGATCGCGGC
>NZ_JASDCZ010000148.1:0-5001 GCF_030407635.1 Micrococcus sp. APC 4021 | reverse complement strand
CCCGGCCCCCTCCCGCAGGCGCTCGTCGACGCCGCCGACCCGGACGTCCACCCCGGCCGCCCGGCGGACCGGCTGCACGGCGGGCGCGGCGACGGCCGCCCGGTGGCCGAGGCGGACCGGCTCGCGTTCTGGGAGGCGGCCGGCCGACGTCTGAGCTGGGAGCGACCCTTCACCCGGACGCGCTCCCTCACCGCCCCGGACCCGGCCGCCGAGCGCGGCCCGGAGATCCGCTGGTACGAGGACGGCACCCTGAACGTGGCCGTGAACTGCGTGGACCGCCACGTGGCGGCGGGGCGCGAGGAGAAGGTCGCCCTGTACTTCGAGGGCGAGCCCGGCGACCGCCGCGCCGTCACCTACGCACAGCTGCAGCGCGAGGTCGCCCAGGCCGCGAACGCCCTCGAGGAGCTGGGCATCGAGGCGGGCGACCGCGTCGTCGTGTACCTGCCCGTGCTCGTCGAGACGATCGTCATCACGCTGGCGTGCGCGCGGATCGGCGCCGTGCACTCGCTCGTGTTCGGCGGGTTCTCGGCGGAGGCGCTGCGGTTCCGCGTCGAGGACACGGGCGCCAAGCTGCTCGTCACCACCGACGGCCAGTTCCGCCGCGGTGCCGCCGTCCCCGTGAAGGCCAACGCGGACGAGGCCGTGTCCGGGGACAACGCGATCGAGCACATCCTCGTCCTGGACCGCACGGGCCACCGGGACATCCCGTGGACCGAGGGCCGAGACCTGTGGTGGCACGACGTCGTGGACCGCCAGCCGGACACCCACACCCCGCGCGCCTTCGACGCGGAGCACCCGCTGTTCATCATGTACACCTCCGGCACCACGGGACAGCCCAAGGGGCTCGTGCACACCTCCGGCGGGTACCTCGCCGCGGCCTCGTGGACGCACGACTTCCTGTTCTCCCACCCGGACCCGGCACGGCGCGACGACGACGTCCACTGGTGCACCGCGGACCTGGCCTGGGTCACCGCGCACACCTACGAGATCTACGGTCCGCTCTCGAACGGGGTCACGCAGGTGATCTACGAGGGTGTGCCGAACGCCCCGCACCCGGGCCGGCACTTCGAGGTGATCGAGCGCTACCGGGTGACGAGCTACTACACGGCGCCCACCCTGATCCGCTCGCTCAAGGGCTGGCATCCGGACGGGATCCCGGCGCACGCGGACGGCGGTCCGGACCTGTCCTCGATCCGTCTGATCGGGACCGTGGGCGAGTCCGTGAACCCGGAGGCCTGGACGTGGGCGCGGACCCAGATCGGCCGGGACACCCCGGACCTGCCGATGGTGGACACGTGGTGGCAGTCCGAGACGGGCGCCACCGTGCTCTCCCCCCGCCCCACGGACACGGCCTTCAAGCCGGGCTGCGGCTCCCGGCCCCTGCCGGGGGTGGACGTGGCCGTGGTCGACGACGACGGCGCCCCCACGCCCGAGGGCCTGCAGGGTCGGATCGTGGTCACCCGCACCTCGCCGTCGATGGCCCGGACCGTGTGGCAGAACCCGGCCCGCTACTTCCACTCGTACTGGGAGGACTACGCGGACCAGGGCGAGGCGGGCTGGTTCCTCGCCGGCGACGGCGCCAAGCGGGACGAGGACGGCGACGTCTGGATCCTCGGGCGCGTGGACGACGTCATCAACATCTCCGGGCACCGGCTGAGCACCATCGAGATCGAGTCCGCCCTCGTGGCGCACCCGGAGGTGATCGAGGCGGGGGTGTGCCCCGTGCCGCACGAGACCACCGGGCACGCCGCCGTCGCCTTCGTGGTGGCGCACGAGAGCTGGCTGGCCGGCGATGACGGCCCCGGCGCCTCCGCCGCCGACCGCGCCGAGGAGCTGCGGCGGCATGTGGGGCGGGTGATCGGGCCGGTGGCCAAGCCCGCCGAGGTGGTCTTCGTCCCCGACGTGCCCAAGACCCGTTCGGGCAAGATCATGCGGCGGCTGCTGACGCAGCTGCACCAGGGCACCGCGCTCGGGGACACCACGAGCCTGCAGAACGAGCCGTGCGTCGGGCAGATCGCCGAGGTGCTCCGGGCCGGCCGCCGCGCTCAGGACGCCGGCACCGGCGCCGTCCGCAGCGCCAGCTCGGCCAGCACCTGAGCGGCCCGCGGCACCACGGCGTCGTCGAACACGGCCTGCGGGGAGTGGTTGACCGGGGCCTCGTCCGGGTCCATGCCCTCCGGGACCGCCCCGAGCAGGACGTAGGCGCCGGGCACCCGCTGGAGGACCTCGGAGAAGTCCTCGCTGCCGGGCTCGGGCTCGGGCAGCTCCCGGTAGGCGTCGGCCCCGTAGAGGTCCTCCACGACCCCGCGGACGAAGGCCACCGCGTCCGGATCGTTGGCCGTCACCGGGAACGCGCAGTCCGTCCGGACCTGCGCGCTCATGCCGTGCGCCGCGGCGATCCCATGCACCAGGCGCTCCACGGCCGAGAGCAGCCGGGCGCGGGCGTCCGCGGAGAAGGTCCGCAGGGTGAGGGCGAGGGTGGCGCTGTCCGGGATGATGTTGGCCGCCGTGCCCGCGCTCAGGTGCCCGACGGTCGCGACCACCGGGTCGAAGGCGTCGAACTGCCGGGTGACCACGGACTGCAGCGCCAGCACCATCTCGGCGGCCACGGGCACCGGATCCTGGGCCAGGTGCGGCACCGAGCCGTGCCCGCCTCGACCGTGCACCGTCACCACCAGGTCGTCGCAGCCGGCCTGGATCGCCCCCGGGCGGCTGAGCAGGACGCCGCGCGGGTACGTGCCCGAGGAGACATGGATCGCGTAGGCGGCGTCCACCGGTCGCCCGGCCGCCTCCAGCAGTCCCTCCTGGATCATGTGCAGGGCGCCGCCGCCGGTCTCCTCCCCGGGCTGGAACATGGCCACCACGTCGGCGGTGAGCTCCCCGCGACGGCGCACCAGCCAGGCCAGCGCGCCGTAGAGGCCGGCGGTGTGCAGGTCGTGGCCGCAGGCGTGCATGGTGCCCGGCACGGAGGGGGCGTACTCCAGCCCGGTCTCCTCCGTGACGGGCAGGGCGTCCATGTCCCCCCGCAGCAGCACGACCGGCCGCCGGGCCCCCTCCGGCAGCGGGGCCCCGCCGCGCAGCACCACGACGACGGAGCTCAGCGCCCGGCCCACGCTCGTCTCCAGCGCGGGGCGGCCGGTGGCGGCATCCTCCCCCGCCTCGGCGCGCAGGGCCTCGAGCCGCTCGAGGACGGCGGCCTGGGTGCGGGGCAGGTGCAGGTCCAGCTCCGGATGCCCGTGGAGGCGCCGGCGGAAGGCGATCGCCTCCCGTGCGATGTCCTCCGGCAGGTCCGGGGCGAGGGCGTTCGCGGGCGGGGTGGGGGCGGTGCGGTCCATCAGGACATCATGCCGTGGCGCCCCGCCGGCCCACCCGGATCGCCCAGCGGGTCAGCCGGCCAGCTCCTGCAGCTCGGGCAGGTCGAAGACGTCCTCCGAGGCGGGGGCCTCGGGCGCCTCGACCGCGTTCCACTCGGTGAAGGTGGCGTCCGCGGCGGGCCGGAGGCGCAGCCGCGGATGTGCCGTCCCTGTGCGGGTCAGCCGCCGGTGGTGCCGTCCTCGAAGATCTGCCCCGCCGGGGTCTGCTTCTCCGCCTGGAACACGTCCTCGGCGCGGCCGTAGGCCCAGTACGCGCTCACCGACAGCTGCCGCCGGTCCACGCCGCGCACGTCCGTGAGGTACGCCCGGACGCGCTTGACCTGCTCCCGCTCGCCGTGCACGAACGCGTGCACCCGCCCCTCCCGCCACGCCGCGTCCTCGACGGCGGCGGCGAACCGCGTCGTCTCCGGGGTGAAGGGGTCGCCGCGGTGCAGCCAGCGCACCTCGACGCCGGCCGGCGCGGTCAGGGGCACCTCGTCCCGGGCGTCGGTCACCTCGATCAGCGCGACGCCGACCGCCGCGGCGTCCGTGGCGGCGAGGTCCTCGAGGGCGGCGGCGATCGCCGGCAGGGCGGCCTCGTCGCCGGCGAGCAGGTGCCAGTCCGCGGTGGGGTCGGGTCGGTAGGCGCCGCCGGGGCCCAGGAACGCGACCTGCTGCCCCACGGGCTCGGAGGCCGCCCACGCCCCGGCCAGGCCGCCGTCGCGTCCGGGGGCGGCGCCGTCGTCGGACGCGCCGTGGACCACGAAGTCGACGTCCATGGTGCGGGCGGCCGCGTCCATGCGGCGCACCGTGTAGGTGCGGCGGACCGGCAGCTGCTCCGGGGCGAGGCGCTCGCGGAGGGCGTCCAGGTCGTACGGGGGCTCGAGGCCGAGCGCGGGGTCGGCGAAGAGCAGCTTCACGTACTGGTCCGTGGCGCCCTTCTCCGCCCAGCGGGCGTGGACGGCGTCGAACTGCTCGCCGCCGAGGGTCAGGCGCACGAGGTGCGGGGTGAGCCGGCGGGCGGCCACCACGGTGAGGACGGTCTGGGGCCGGGCCATGCGGGCCTCCTGGGATCGGGGCGGGGTCTGCGCGGGCGCGCGTCCCCCACTTTCCCACGACGAGGCGGATTAGCGCACGTCAGCGTGTTGTTTTCCGCGGCCTCGGGGTCAGCGGAACCGGGCCCCCCGGTGGTCCTCGGGCAGCAGCGCTCCCGCGCCGGCCGGGGCCGGGGTGGCGCGGCGCGCCCCTAGGCTGTGGGCGTGCGTCTCGTCCTGCTCGTCCTGCTCTCGCTGCTGAGCCAGCAGCTCGGCGCGTCCGTGGCGGGCCTGCTGTTCGACGACGTCGGCGCGTCCGCCATGGTCGCCCTGCGCGTGGTGTTCTCCGCGGCCGTGCTGCTGCTCGTCACCCGGCCGAGCCGCGCCGCCCTCGCCGGCCTGGGCCCCCGGGGGTGGGCCGCCGTCGTCGGGCTGGGCGCGGCCATGACCGGCATGAACCTGGCCATCTACGAGGCGTTCGCGCGGATCCCGCAGGGCGTGGCCGTGACGTTCGAGGTGCTCGGGCCGCTGGCGCTGTCCGTGGCGGCGCGGCCGTCGTGGCGATCGGCGGCGTGGGCGGCCCTCGCGCTCGCCGGGATCGGGGTGCTCGGCCG
>NZ_JASDCZ010000147.1:0-5069 GCF_030407635.1 Micrococcus sp. APC 4021 | reverse complement strand
CACCGCGCCGGCGTCGACGACCCCGACGGCGGCCGGCGGGACGGTCCGGTACACCGTGGTCTCCGGCGACTCCCTCTGGGGGATCTCCCAGCGGTTCGAGGTCTCCATCCCCCGTCTGCGCGAGCTCAACGGCCTGACGCGGGCCTCGACGCTGCACCCCGGCGACGTGCTCGTGATCTCCGACGGCACCCTCGAGGTGGAGCCGGTCTCGGCCGTCCAGGCGGTCGGCGACACCTTCCTCGGGCGCACCTACGCGCCGCACGTGACGGCCTCGGCGAACGAGAACCTGCGCCTGCTGCGCTCCGTCCCGCAGCCCACCCCCGAGCAGATGCAGCAGATCGTCCGCGAGACCGCCGAGCGGATGGGCGTGGACCCTCGCCTGGCCCTGGGCCACGCGTACACCGAGTCCCGCTTCCGCATGGCCTCGGTCTCCCCCGGCAACGCCGTGGGGGCGATGCAGGTCATCCCGATCACGGGCGAGTTCGCCTCGGAGCTGGTGGGCCGCGAGCTGAACCTGCTGGACCCCCACGACAACGCGGTGGCCGGCGTCGCGTTCATCAAGTACGTGCAGGACCGCACCCCCACCCTCGATGAGGGCATCGGGGCCTACTACCAGGGCCTCGGCGGGGTGCTGGACAGCGGCCTGAACCCGGAGGCACGGGACTACGTGGCCAAGGTGCGCGCCGCGATGGCGATGTTCTGATCCGCCGGCGGCGGACCGCCCCGAGGGGTCCGCCGCCTGTCCTACCCTGGGACGATGAGCAGCGCACGCCGCGACCCCCTCGTGGGGGGCATCGTCGACGGCCGCTACCGGGTCGTCGAGCGGCTGGCCCGGGGCGGCATGTCCACCGTCTACCTGGCCGTGGACGAGCGTCTCGACCGCCAGGTGGCGCTCAAGGTCATGCACCCGCACCTGGCGGAGGACCCCGTCCTCGTCGGCCGGTTCGAGCAGGAGGCCAAGACGACGGCGCGGCTGTCCCATCCGCACGTCGTCGCGGTCCTGGACCAGGGCCACACCGAGGCCGAGGACGGCGACGTGCTGGCCTACCTCGTGATGGAGCACGTGCCCGGCCGCACGCTGCGCACCGTCATCCGGGACCGTGCACCGCTCTCGCCCCGGGAGGCGCTGCGATTCCTGCGTCCGCTCGTCGACGGCCTGGCCGCCGCGCACGGCGCCGGACTGGTGCACCGGGACGTGAAGCCCGAGAACGTGCTCGTCCGCGACGACGGCCGGGTGACGGTCGCGGACTTCGGCCTGTCCCGCGCCGCCACGGCCCACACCATGGCCGGGCAGGCCGTCGTGGGCACACCCGCCTATCTCGCCCCCGAGCACATCGCCGGGGCGCCCGCCGACGCCCGTTCCGACGTGTACGCCGTGGGCATCATCCTGTTCGAGCTGCTCACGGGCCGCCAGCCGTACACCGCGGCGACCGCGCTGCAGGTCGCCTACCGGCACGTCCACGAGCGGGTCCCCGTGCCGTCCACGCTGCACCCCGGGCTCCCCGAGGACCTCGACGACCTCGTGCTGTGGTGCACCGAGCCGGACCCGGCCGACCGGCCCGCCGGTGCCGGCGAGCTCCTGCACCGCATCGAGGCCGTGGCGGCGGGCCTGGACCCCGACGCACCGGACCGCCGCCCCGCCGCGCAGCCCGCCGAGGGCCCGGGCGCGGACCCGGCCCCGGCCGGCCCCGCCGCCGATGGCCTCGAGGATGCGGCCCCGGACGGGAACCTGGAGACCCGGGCCCTCGACGCCGGCGACCACCACGCGACGCGCGTGCTCCCCGCCCTGGCCGAGTCCGACCTCGACGAGGACATGACCGACGTCATCGACACCCGTGTGGCGACGCACGGGGGCGACCCGCGGCCCGCCGCGCGCCCGGCGGAGCCGATCGGCCCGCTCGGGCTCGACCCCGCTCCGGCGGACCGGCATCCGGGGCGCGGCTCCCGGCGGCGGCTGCGTCGGGCGGCCCGCCGCCCCGCCCTCGACCTCGGCCAGGGCACCGGCCGGGCCGCGGCGATCGGCGCGGCCGTGACCCTGCTGCTCACCGGCGTCGCCCTGCTGCTGGGCTGGACGCTGGGCTCCGGCGGCCTCGGAGTCGGTGGTGTGGCGGTGGTCCCCGACCTCGACGGGCTGGCCCGGGAGGCGGCGGAGGAACGGCTGACCGCCGCGGGCTTCACCGCGGCGGTCACGGCCCGGCATGACGAACTCCGCACGGAGGGCACGGTCGTCGCCAGCTCACCCGCGGCCGGGGAGCCGGCGGGGCGCGGCGCCCCCGTCGAGCTCACCGTCTCCGCCGGCCCCGCGCCGGTGCCGGTGCCCGACCTGACCGGCGTCGTGATCCGGCAGGCCCACGGCGTGGCCCGGGACGCCCGATTCACCGTGGAGGTCGCGGAGCGCCGCACCGATCCCGCAGTGCCGGCCGGGGCCGTGATCGAGCAGCACCCGGCCCCCGGCGAGCAGGCGACGCCGGGCACCGCGGTCCGCGTGGTGCTCTCCGAGGGCCGCGCCGTGCGCCCGGTGCCGGACATGACCGGGCAGGATCCGGAGACGGCGCACACGACGCTGGCGGACGAGGGCTGGGACGCCCGCGTGCATCGCCTGCCGCTGCCGCTCTCCGCCCGGGGCGAGTCCCGGGTCCTGCACCAGTCCCCCGCCGCCGGGACCGCGCTGCCGGAGGGCACCGCGGTCCACGTCTGGGTCGGCTGAGCCGGGGCGTGCCCGGCCGCGCGGTCAGGCCCGCGGCGCGCGGCGCTCGGGGTGCGAGAGGGCCTCGGTGACCTTGAACGCCATCTCCAGGGACTGCTGGTGGTTCAGCCGCGGGTCGCACAGCGTCTCGTAGCGGGCGTCGAAGTCGGCCTCGTTGATCGGGTCGGAGCCGCCCAGGCACTCGGCGACGTCGTCGCCGGTCAGCTCGACGTGCATGCCGCCCGGGTGCGTGCCGAGCTCGCGGTGCACCTCGAAGAAGCCGCTGACCTCGTCCATCACGTCCTCGAACCGGCGGGTCTTGTAGCCGTTGGCCGCGGTCACGGTGTTGCCGTGCATGGGGTCGGTGACCCACACCGGCTCCAGCCCCGCGTCCCGGACGCCCTCGACGATGCCGGGGAGCACGTCCCGGATCCGCTCCGCGCCCATGCGGGTGATGAAGGTCAGGCGGCCCGGCTCGCGCTCCGGGTCCAGCCGCTCGGCGAGCTCGAGCGCGTCCGCGACCGTGGTGGTCGGGCCGAGCTTCACGCCGATCGGGTTGCGGACCCGGGAGAGGAAGTCGACGTGGGCGCCGTCCACCTGGCGGGTGCGCTCGCCGATCCACAGGAAGTGGGCGCTCGTGGCGTAGGGGTCGCCGCTGCGCGAGTCCACGCGGGTCAGGGCGCGCTCGTAGTCGAGCAGGAGCGCCTCGTGGGCCGAGTAGAACTCGGTGCGGCGCATGGCCTCGAAGTCCACGCCCGCGGCGTTCATGAAGCGGACCGCGCGGTCGATCTCGGCGGCCATCTCCTCGTACTGGGCGTAGGCCGGGTTGGCCATGAAGCCCTGGTTCCACTGGTGCACGCTGCGCAGATCGGCGAAGCCGCCCTGGGTGAAGGCGCGGACCAGATTCAGGGTGGAGGCGGAGGTGTGGTACGCCTGCACCATCCGCCGGGCGTCGTGCCGGCGGGCCTGCTCGGTGAACTCGTAGCCGTTCACGATCTCGCCGCGGAAGCTGGGCAGCGTGACGCCGTCGCGGGTCTCCGTGTCCGAGGACCGCGGCTTGGCGAACTGGCCGGCGATCCGGCCCATCTTCACGACCGGCATGGAGGCGCCGTAGGTCAGCACTGCGGCCATCTGCAGGATGGTCTTCACCCGGGCGCTGATCCGGTTGGCGGTGGACCCGGCGAACGTCTCGGCGCAGTCGCCGCCCTGCAGGAGGAACGCGCGGCCCTGGGCGACGTCGGCCAGACGGGCGCGCAGCAGGTCGACCTCGCCCGCGAAGACGAGCGGGGGCAGGGCGCTCAGCTCGGCGACGGCGGCGCGGTGGTCGGCCTCGTCCGCCCAGGACGGCGCCTGTGCGATCGGCAGCGAGCGCCAGTGGTCCAGGCCGGGGATGTCGGCGGCGCCCTCCGAGATGGCGGTGCCGAAGGCCAGGATCTTCTCGCGGGGGTCTTCAGTCATGCACACCAGGCTAGGGGCCGCGTGCCGCGCCCCGGTCTGGGCGTCCCCGGATGACGACGCGCGGGCCCCGCTCAGTCGCCGGCGCGCGGCGGAGCGGCCACCCGGCCCGCCTTCACGTCCGCCGCGTAGGTGTCCACGTATTCCTGGCCCGACAGGCGCCGGATGGCCTCCATGATCTCGTCCGTCACCTCCCGCAGCACCCGGCGGTCGTCGGCTGCCGCGGCACGGCCGGAGAAGTCCAGCGGCTCGCCGAAGATCATGCCCAGGCGCCGGATCCGCGGCAGCACGTGGCCGATCGGCTGGACCCGGTCCGTGCCGATCATCGCGATGGGCACCACGGGCACGCCCGAGGCCAGCGCGAGCTTGGCCACGCCGATCTTGCCGCGATGCAGCCGCCCGTCCGGGCTGCGGGTGCCCTCCGGGTAGATCCCGAGCAGCCGGCCCTCCCGCAGCGCCGCGAGGCCCGCGTCCAGCGAGCGCAGGGACGCCTCTCCGCCGGAGCGGTCCATGGGCAGCTGGTTCGCGGCCTCGAAGAACCGGCGGGTGACCCACCCCTTCACGCCCGGGCCGGTGAAGTACTCGTGCTTGGCCAGGAAGTGCACCTGGCGGTCGAGCATGGCCGGCATGAACACCGAATCCGAGACGGACAGGTGGTTGCTGGCCAGGATCGCCGGGCCCTCGGCCGGCACGTTCGCGAGGCCCTTCACCCAGGGGCGGAACAGCAGGCGGGTGGCCGGAGCCACGGCGAACGTCTTGGCGGACCAGTAGAACGTGGACACGAGGGCCTTCCGGTCGGGGCGGTCGGGTGCCTGCCCATCGTACGGTCCGCCTGCCTTACCCTGGGAGCATGCCCCGCCCCGTCGCCGTCGCCCCCGAAGACCTGCCCCTGCGCCTCATGCCCGCCGCTCCCGCCCGGCGCGACCAC
>NZ_JASDCZ010000146.1:0-5171 GCF_030407635.1 Micrococcus sp. APC 4021 | reverse complement strand
CCCGCCCCGTCCAGGAGGACCCATGCCCGACGTCCAGAACCCCTGCCCCACCGGAGCATCCCCGGCATCCGACGACGACCGGGCCGCCGCGTCCGTGGCGCTCGTGATCGTGGGCGCGACCGGTGACCTGACCCGACGGCTCCTGCTGCCGGGGCTGGCCCGGGCCCTCACGGTCCACGACCTGCCGGAGGTGACCCTGGTGGGCTCGGCCCACTCGGACGGCCATTCGCTCGAGGAGTGGCGCGGCGTCATCGAGGAGGCCGTGGGCGAGACGGATCTGGACGCCGACGCACGGGCGGGCCTCGTCGAGCGCGCCGCCTGGCGCACCGCCGACGCCTCGGACCCCGAGGACCTGGGCGCCCTGCTCGTCGCCGCCCGCGAGGTCGCCGGGGAGGAGGCCGTGGTCGTGCTGTACCTGGCGCTGGACCCGGACCTCGCCGCCGAGGCGTGCGCGGCGCTCGAGCAGGTGGAGGACCGCCCGGAGGGGCTGCGCATCGTGCTGGAGAAGCCGTTCGGCTCGGACCAGCGGTCGGCGTGCGAGCTCAACGCGCTGCTGGGGCGGATCGCCGGGGAGGAGGACGTGTTCCGCGTGGACCACTTCCTCGGGGAGTCGATGGTCTCGGGCCTGCTCACCCTGCGCACCGCCAACCGCGTGCTGGAGCGCGTGTGGAGCGCGGCCGACGTCGAGCACGTGGACATCGTGGCGGACGAGTCCCTGGCCCTGGAGGGGCGCGCCGGGTTCTACGACGGCACCGGGGCTCTCGAGGACATGCTCCAGTCCCACCTGCTGCAGGTGCTGGCCATGGTGGCCCTGGAGCCCCCGCGGCGTCTCACCCCGAACGCGCTGCAGGACGCCGTCGTCGAGGTGCTGCGGGCCACGCGCGTGCGCGACGACGACGCGGTCGCCTCCTCGCGCCGGGCCCGGTACACCGCGGGGACGGTGGGAGGCCAGGACGTGCCCGACTACGTCGCCGAGGAGGGCGTGGACCCGGAGAACGGGACCGAGACGCTCGCCGAGGTGGAGCTGGAGGTCCGGACCGACCGGTGGGCGGGCGTGCCGTTCCGGCTGCGGTCCGGCAAGGCGCTGGAGCCGCGCCGCTGGGAGGTCGTGCTCTCGCTGCGGCCGCCCGAGGGGGTGCCCGCGGGGCTGGAGGCGGCCGCGGGGCGGGAGCGGATCGTGGTGGGACTGGACCCGCGGGCCCTGCGGGTGGAACTGGCCGTGGACGGGCCGGACACCCCGTTCGTCGCGGAGCGCGGCGCGCTCGCGGCGGACCTGGCCGAGGAGGACGTGGACGCGTACGGCGAGGTGATGCGCGGCGTGCTCACCGGGGATCGGATGCTCTCGGTCCGAGGCGACGCCGCGGAGGAGTGCTGGCGCATCCTGGCCCCCGTGATCGAGGCGTGGAACGCGGGGCGGGTGCCCCTCGACGAGTACGCCGCCGGGTCCCCGGGACCGGAGGACTGGCCGGAGAGGTGAACCGCGGGAGTGGCCGTGGGTCGCACGGCGGCGAGGGGGACGGCGTCGTACGGTGAGTGCCGGCAGCTCCGCCGACTGTGGGCGGCTCACCCCCGCCTCGCCCGGCGGGCCTAGACTCGGGCCCCATGAGCACCCCGCAGCCCGACGCCGCCCGCCCCGACCGCGACCGCCTGCCCGAACAGGTCTCCGACATCTTCGACCCCACGCGCTGGCGCGTGGTCGAGGGCTTCGACTTCGAGGACCTGACCTACCACCGCCAGGTGGAGCGCGACGCCGACGGCCGCTGGGTGCGCGACCTGCCCACAGTGCGCATCGCCTTCGACCGCCCCGAGGTCCGCAACGCGTTCCGCCCCGGCACCGTGGACGAGCTCTACCGCGCCCTCGACCACGCCCGCATGACCCCGGACGTGGGCACGGTGCTGCTCACCGGCAACGGCCCCTCCCCCAAGGACGGCGGCCACGCGTTCTGCTCCGGCGGGGACCAGCGCATCCGCGGCCGCGACGGCTACCGCTACGCCGAGGGGGAGACGGCCGAGACCATCGACCCGGCCCGCGCCGGACGCCTCCACATCCTCGAGGTCCAGCGCCTGATGCGCACCTCCCCCAAGGCGATCATCGCCGTCGTCAACGGCTGGGCGGCCGGCGGCGGCCACTCGCTCCACGTGGTCGCGGACCTCACCCTCGCCTCCCGCGAGCACGGGAAGTTCAAGCAGACCGACGCCACCGTGGGCTCCTTCGACGCCGGCTACGGCTCGGCCCTGCTCGCCCGGCAGGTGGGCCAGAAGCGCGCCCGCGAGATCTTCTTCACCGCCCGCGAGTACTCGGCCGAGGAGATGGTGGCCATGGGCGCGGTGAACGAGGCCGTGGACCACGAGCGCCTCGAGGAGGTCGCCCTCGAGTACGCCGCGGACATCAACCGTCAGTCCCCGCAGGCCCTGCGCATGCTCAAGTTCGCGTTCAACCTTCCCGACGACGGCATGGCCGGCCAGCAGGTCTTCGCCGGCGAAGCCACGCGCATGGCCTACATGACGGACGAGGCCGTGGAGGGCCGGGACGCGTTCCTGCAGAAGCGCGACCCGGACTGGTCCGCCTTCCCGTACCACTTCTGACCGACCACCACGGCAGGACGGAGACCCGCCCATGCTCGCACTGCTCAACGACCAGCCCATCCTCGTCCTCATGGCCACCGTCGCCCTGGGCGCCGCCGTCGGCACCATCCCCCTGGGCAAGATCCGCCTCGGCGCCTCCGGAGCCCTGTTCGTGGGCCTGCTCGTCGGAGCGGTGCTGCCCGACGTCGGCGACCGGCTGGCCCTGTTCCAGAGCTTCGGCCTGGCCCTCTTCGCCTACCTGATCGGGCTCGGCGCCGGCAAGGTGTTCTTCCGGGACCTGCGCCGCAACCTGCCCCTGATGCTGGCCGCCGTCGTCGTGGTGATCCTCACCGCCTTCACGGTGCACCCGCTGGCCGCGCTGCTCCACCTGGACCTGCCGACGGCGATCGGCGTGTGGACGGGTTCGCTCACCGCGACGCCGGCGATGGCGCTGGCGAACCAGCTCACCGGCGGGCAGGCCCCGGCCGTGGGCTACGGGCTGTCCTACCTGGTGGGCGTGGTCGGCACCATCATCGCGATCACCCTGCTCGCCGCCCGCCCGTGGAGCAGTTCCCCGCGCGATCCGGCGCCGGTGACCGACGGCAAGCTGCGCTTCACCGCCGCGGCCGCCACCTCCGCCCTCGCCGTGCGGGACATCCCGGGGATCTCCGAGGGACTGGTGCGCGTGGTGGCGCTGCGCCACGGCGGCATGGCCCGGATCGCCGGCTCCGCCGACCGGATCGAACCCGGGGACGAGGTCGTCCTGGACGGCACGGAGAAGAACATCGACGCGGCCGTGCAGGCCTTCGGCCGACGCACCGGCGCCGACCCGGCGCGGGTGATGAACCCGCTGCAGACCTCCATGGTCATCGTCACGGCCCGCGCCCTGGCCGATCGCCGCCTGGGCACGCTGTCCCTGCGCGAGCGCTTCGGCACCGACGTCGCCCGGCTGCGGCGCGACGACGTCGAGTCGCTGGCCACCCCGCAGACCGAGCTCAAGGTCGGCGACCGGGTGCTCATCGTGACCACCGCGCCGCGGATGGAGGCGGTGCGCGACTTCTTCGGCAACTCGACGCGCGGGCTCTCGGACCTGGACTGGATCTCCCTGGGCACGGGCATGGCGCTGGGCTACCTGCTGGGCATGGTGACGATCCCGCTTCCGGGCGGGGCCTCCTTCTCCCTCGGCCCGGCGGCCGGGTGCATCCTCGTCGGTCTCGCCCTCGGTGCGATCGGCCGAACGGGACCCACGGTGTGGGAGCCGTCCACGGAGATCGCACTGACACTGCGGCAGTTCGGCCTCATGCTCTTCCTGGGCGTGGTGGGCCTGGCCGCCGGCCCGGCGTTCATCGAGACGGTGTTCACCCGGGTCGGCGGGCTGGCCATCCTGATGTCCGCCGTGCTCACCGCGCTGACCGCGGCCCTGCTCATCGCCGCGGCACGGCTGCTGGGGCAGTCCGTGGATCGCACCTTCGGGGCGCTGGCGGGCATCACGGGCCAGCCGGCGATCCTGGACTACGCGCTCTCCCGGTCCACCGACGCCCGCGTGACCGAGGGGTACGCCCAGCTGTTCGCACTGATCATGGTGGTCAAGATCGCCACCGTGCCGTTCATGCTCTGACCGGCCGGGCGGGTCCGGTCTGCCGGGCGGGTCCGTCCGACCGTCGGGCCTCCTACACTCGGGGCCATGCCCGCCACCGCCGATGCCCTCGCCCGCGCCACGGACGCCCTCGCGGCGGCCTTCGACGGCGGCGCCCCCGTCGAGCTGACCGCCGACGGCGCCGCGCTCCCCCGGCCCGAGGCCCGCGACCCGCGCCGCTGCGGGGACCCGGACGCCGTCGCCGTGGTGCGCAGCTCCGGGTCCACGGGCACGCCGAAGCAGATCGTCCTGACCGGCGCGGCCCTGCGCGCCTCGGCCGCGGCCACGGCCCGGCGGCTCGGCGGCGAGGGGGCGTGGCTGCTGGCCCTCGGCGTGCACTACGTGGCCGGGCTCGCCGTGCTCTCCCGCTCGATCGCGGCCGGGACCGCACCCGTGGCCCTGCCACCGGGCCCGTTCACGCCCGCGGCGTTCGCCACCGGGGCGGCCGCCCTGCCCGACGACGCCGGCCCCCGGCTCGTCTCGCTCGTCCCCACCCAGCTCGCCCGCCTCCTCGCGGCCGACGCCGACCCGGCCGGGCGGGCGGCCCTGCGTTCCTTCGACCGCGTGCTCGTGGGCGGCGCCCGGCTCGATCCCGCGCTGCGGGCCGCGGCCGAGGCGGCGGGGGTGCGCCTCACCGCCACCTACGGCATGGCCGAGACGTGCGGCGGCTGCGTCTACGACGGCGTGCCGCTGCCCGGCGTCGCCGCCGCGGTGGCCCCGGACGACCCCGACGCCCCGCCGCGCGTGCGCCTGGCCGGGCCCATGGTGGCGGCCGGCTACCTCGACGACCCGGCCCGCACCGCCGCCCACTTCGTCACCGCCGCGGACGGCGCCCGCGCCTTCCTGACCGAGGACACGGGCGTGCTCTCCCCCACCGACGACGGCGGCGTGCGGCTGGCCGTGACCGGTCGCCTGGACGACGTCGTCATCACGGGCGGGGTGAAGGTGTCCGCGGCGGCGGTGACCGCGG
>NZ_JASDCZ010000145.1:0-5290 GCF_030407635.1 Micrococcus sp. APC 4021 | reverse complement strand
CCTGGCTCCCCGCACCGGGGGACCCGGACGCGCTCGTGCCCGGCCTGTGGGCCGCCGGCGTGGACCGCGCCGCCGACGGCGAGCTCACCGTCCAGGGCCTGCGCGCGAGCGCGCTCGCCGCGGAGTTCGGCACGCCGCTGCTCGTGGTGGACGAGGACGACTTCCGCGCCCGCGCCCGCGCGTTCCGCAAGGGCTTCGACGCCGCCTTCGCCGACCTGTGCGGGGGAGCGGACGTCTACTACGCCGGCAAGTCCATGCTCACCCTCTCCACCGCCCGCTGGGCCGCCGAGGAGGGCCTGCGCGTGGACACCGCCTCGGGCGGCGAGCTGGCGATCGCGCTGGCCGCCGGCATCGACCCGGCCCACATCGGCCTGCACGGCAACAACAAGTCGGACGCCGAGCTGCGCACGGCCCTGGAGGCGGGCGTGGGTCGGATCATCGTGGACTCGCTCGACGAGCTCACCCACCTGGCCGCGCTCGCGGCCGAGGCCGGCCGCCGCGCCCCCGTGATGCTCCGGCTGACCCCGGGCGTGCACGCGCACACCCACGACTTCATCGCCACCGCGCACGAGGACCAGAAGTTCGGGCTCTCCCTGGCCCCGGCCTCCACCGACCGGGACGGCAATGTGGCCGGCCGCTCGCCGGCCGCCGTCGCCGTGGCCGCGGCCCTGGCGGCCGAGTCGATCGAGCTGCTGGGCGTGCACTGCCACATCGGGTCCCAGATCTTCGAGGCCGAGGGCTTCGGGCTGGCGGCCGGACGCGTGCTCGAGTTCCTCGCCGAGGTCAAGGCCGAGCACGGGGTGGAGCTGGCCGAGCTCGACCTCGGGGGCGGCCACGGCATCGCCTACACGGCCGTGGACGAGCCCCGTCCGGCCGCGGAGATCGCCGACGCCCTCGCCGACGACGTCCAGAAGACCGTCGAGCGCCTCGGCCTGGCGTGCCCGCGCATCTCGCTCGAGCCGGGGCGGGCCATCTCGGGCCCCGCGGGGTTGACCCTCTACACGGTCGGGGTGACCAAGACCGTGGACGTGGACGCCCCCGACGGCGGCACCGCGGCCCGCCGCTACGTCGCCGTGGACGGCGGCATGTCCGACAACCCGCGTCCCGTCCTCTACGACGCCGACTACACCGCCGTCTCCGCGCGCCGCACCTCGGAGGCCGAGCCGGTGCTCTCCCGTGTGGTGGGCAAGCACTGCGAGTCTGGCGACATCCTGGTCCGCGACGTATACCTGCCGGCCGACCTGGGCCGCGGCGACCTGCTGGCCGTGCCGGCCACGGGCGCGTACACGCACGTGATGTCCTCGAACTACAACGCGCTGGCTCGCCCGGCCGTCGTCGCGGTCTCCGACGGGCAGGCGCGGGTGATCATCCGCCGCGAGACGCAGGAGGACCTGTTCGCCCGCGAGGCCGATCCGCGCCTCGCCCGCTGAGGACGGGGGCGAGGCGCACCCGGCCGCCGGCCTCGGGCCCGGGTGGGCCCGTCCCGCACTGCGGACACCGAGTGTCGCGCGGCGGGACGGGCCGGGGCGCCACGCTAGATTCGAGGCCAGCCGGGCCGCGCGGTCGCGCGGGCCCGACCCCACCCTGGATCACGGAGGACCATGCCCCAGCACACCGACGCCCCCACCGCACTCAAGGTCGCCCTGCTGGGCGGCGGGACCGTGGGGTCCCAGACCGCCCGGATCCTCACCGAGGACGCCGACATCCTGCGGGACCGCGTGGGCGCCGACCTCGAGCTCACGGGCATCGCGGTGCGGGACACGGGCGCGACGCGCGACTGGCAGGCGGACCCGGCGCTCTACACCACCGACGCCGAGGCGCTCGTGGACGGCGCCGACGTCGTCATCGAGCTGATGGGCGGCATCGAGCCGGCCCGCACCCTGATCCTGCGCGCCCTGGCCGCCGGCACGTCCGTGGTGACCGGCAACAAGGCGCTGCTGGCCCAGCACGGCGAGGAGCTGTACGCCGCGGCCGCCGCCACCGGCGCGCAGCTCAGCTTCGAGGCCGCCGTAGCCGGCGCCATCCCGATCCTGCGCCCGCTACGCGACTCCCTGGGCGGCGACCGCGTCACCCGCGTGATGGGCATCGCCAACGGCACCACCAACTTCATCCTTGACCGGATGGACTCCGAAGGGGCGGACTTCGACGACGCCCTCGCCGAGGCCCAGCGGCTCGGCTACGCCGAGGCCGACCCGACCGCCGACGTCGAGGGCCACGACGCCGCCGCGAAGGCCGCGATCCTGGCGACCATCGCGTTCGGCGCGCCGTACACCCTGGACCAGGTGGCCGTCGCGGGCATCACCGCGATCACGGCCGAGGACAACGCCGCCGCCGCGGAGGCGGGCTACGTCATCAAGCTGCTGGCGATCGCCGAGCGCGGCCGCGCCGCCGACGGCGCCCAGGGCGCGGTCCTGCGCGTGCACCCCACCCTGCTGCCGCGGGAGCACCCGCTGGCCTCCGTGCGCGGGGCGTTCAATGCCGTCTTCGTGGAGGCCGAGAACGCCGGCGAGCTCATGTTCTACGGTCCCGGCGCCGGCGGCGCCCCCACCGCCTCCGCGGTGATGGGCGACGTCGTCTCGATCGCCCAGCGCATCGTGCGCGGCGGCCCGGCGCGCCTGCGCACCCCCGTCACCGCCCTGCCCGCCCTGGACCCGGCCGAGGCCCACACCTCCTTCATGGTCGTGCTGCGCGCGGCCGACCAGCCCGGCGTGCTGCGCCGCGTCGCCGGGGTGTTCGAGGAGCACGGCGTCTCCATCGAGACGCTGCGCCAGGTCCCGTCCGAGCGCGAGGACGCCCCCGGCGCGTCCCTGCGGCTGATCACCCACCGTGCGCGGCAGCGCGACCTCGACGCCACCGTCGAGGCGCTCGCCGCCCTGGACGTCGTCCACGAGGTCGCGTCCGTCCTCCGAGTCGAAGGGAACTGACCCATGGCCCACCAGTGGCGCGGCGTCGTCCGCGAGTACGCCGACCGCCTGCCCGTCACCGAGGACACGCGCGTGATCACCCTCGGCGAGGGCGGCACCCCGCTCATCCACGCCCCCCACCTCTCCGAGCTGGTGCAGGGCACCGTGCACGTGAAGTTCGAGGGCATGAACCCGACCGGCTCCTTCAAGGACCGCGGCATGACCATGGCGATCACCGCCGCCGTCGCGGACGGCGCGAAGGCCGTCGTCTGCGCGTCCACCGGCAACACGTCCGCCTCGGCGGCGGCCTACGCCGCGCAGGCCGGGATCACGTGCGCCGTGCTCGTGCCTGAGGGGAAGATCTCGATGGGCAAGATGTCCCAGGCCGTGGCCCACGGCGCGGAGATCCTCCAGGTGCAGGGCAACTTCGACGACTGCCTCGAGGTGGCCCGCAAGCTGGCCGAGAACTACCCCGTGTTCCTCGTGAACTCCGTCAACCCGGCCCGCATCGAGGGGCAGAAGACCGGCGCGTTCGAGGTCGTGGACACCCTCGGCGACGCCCCGGACTACCACCTGCTGCCCGTGGGCAACGCGGGCAACATCACCGCGTACTGGAAGGGCTACCGCGAGTACGCCGCCCCCTACGTGAACCCGCACGAGGGCGCCTCGGACGCCGAGCTGCCCGCGGTGGCCACGAAGACCCCCGTGATGTGGGGCTTCCAGGCCGCGGGCGCCGCCCCGATCGTCCAGGGCCACCCCGTGACCGACCCGGACACGATCGCCACCGCCATCCGGATCGGCAACCCGGCCTCGTGGGAGCAGGCCGAGGCCGCCCGCGACGAGTCCGGCGGGATGATCGACTCCGTCACGGACGAGGAGATCCTCGAGGCCCATCGCTGGCTCTCCGCGAAGGAGGGCGTGTTCGTCGAGCCCGCCTCCGCCGCCGGCGTCGCCGGGCTGCTCAAGCACCACGCCGCCGGGAACGTGCCGGCCGGCAAGAGCTGGGTCATCACCGTCACCGGCCACGGCCTCAAGGACCCGCAGTGGGCCCTGCGTGGCGCCGACGGCGCCGACGTGACCCCGCGCTCGGTGCCGTTCGACGTGGTCACCGTCGCCCAGGCCCTCGGCCTGAGCTGAGCCATGGCCGCACCGCAGCCGCTGGCGCCCGGGACCGCCGCGTCCGTCTCCGTCCCCGCCACCTCCGCCAACCTCGGCCCCGGCTTCGACTCGATGGGCCTGGCCCTGGAGCTGCGCGACGAGGTGACGCTCACGGTCGTGGCGGGCCCCGACGTCGCGGAGGTCGAGGGGGAGGGGGAGGCCACCCTGCCGCGGGACGGCGCGCACCTGATCCTGCGCCTGGCGCGCGAGCACCTGCGGGACCGCGGGTTCACCGCGCCGGGGCTGCACCTGCGCGCCGTGAACCGGATCCCGCACGCCCGCGGGCTCGGCTCGTCCGCGGCCGCCGTCGTCGCGGCCTACGCCGCGGCCGAGGCCCTGCTGCCGGCCGCGCTGCGCCGGGCGCCCGCGGACCTGCTCGAGGCGGCCACCCGCTTCGAGGGGCACCCGGACAACGTCGCCCCCGCGCTCGTGGGCGGGGCCACCGTCTCCTGGACCCGTGACGACGTCCCCGGCCCGGCCACGGCGCGGCTGCGGCTGCACGAGCGCGTGGTGCCGGTGGTCGCGATCCCGGACACCGAGCTGTCCACCCACGTCGCCCGGGGCGTGCTGCCCGCCGAGGTGCCCCACGCCGTGGCGGCGGCCCAGGCCGGCCGTGCCGCGCTGCTCGTCCACGCGCTGGCGGAGGACCCCGCGCTGCTGCTGGCCGCCACGCGGGACTGGCTGCACCAGGAGCCGCGCGCCGTGGCCATGCCGGCCAGCGCCGCACTGGTCGCGGGGCTGCGCGAGCGCGGCCATGCCGCCGTCGTCTCCGGCGCGGGTCCTACGGTGCTCGCGCTGTGCGACGGCGTTCAGGCGGCCGAGCACGCCGCGGAGGCGGCGCGTGCTCTGACGGCGGACGGGGCGGCCTCCTGGCGCGTGCTGGTGCCGTGCGTGGCCGTGGACGGTGTTAGGGTGGAATCACTCCACCACGGCTGACCCCACCGCCTCGCGCGGCCCGGGTCTCCGGTGCCCGGGCCAGTGACGGCCGGACGCACCGTGCGCCGTCGGCCGGAACCCCGCCGCGATCCATCCCGTGCTGCGCACGGCCGGCGTGCGGGACCCCTTCCGGCTCGGTCGAGTCCGGACGCCTCCGCCCCGTCACGCAGCGACTGCGCACGATCAGGGGAGGCGCCACTGCTGAGTTCACACCATGAAACCCGGTTTTCTGGGGCGCCGCTGCGCGGCCCGACCGGATGCACACCGCAGCCCGACGCGCCACGCGCCGCCGG
>NZ_JASDCZ010000144.1:0-5323 GCF_030407635.1 Micrococcus sp. APC 4021 | reverse complement strand
ATGACACTCCTCGAGGGCCCGAGCTACCCGGCGGTACTCGCCCGCGACCTAGGGCGTGTCTGAGAATGGATCCAGGGGGCCAGCTGACACCCTGGAAGGCATGTCCCGCTTCCAGATGCTCTCCGATGCCCAATGGGAGTTGATCGCCCCGATGCTCCCGACCCGGACCGGCAGGGCCGGCAGGCCGTTCTCGGACGCCCGCACGATGGTGGAGGCGATCATCTACCGATATCGGTGCGGGATTGCATGGAGGGATCTGCCCGAGGTCTACGGGCCTTGGCAGACCGTGTGGACCTGGCACCGGCGCTTAGCTGAAGAGGGCACCTGGGATGCGGTGCTGGCGAGGCTGACCGCCGCCGCGGACGCCGAAGGCCTGATCGATTGGTCGGTCTCGGTGGACTCCACGATCGCCCGCGCGCATCAGCACGCGACGAACATCACCCGCCTCACAGGGGGATGGGTCGAACTACAGGAATCTGCATGAGGAGCCGGCCGATCACGGCATCGGGCGCTCCCGGGGAGGGCTGAGCACGAAGATCCATCAGCTCGTCGATGGGACCGGGCTGCCGCTGGTCAGCCTGATCACCCCCGGCCAAGCCGGGGACTCCCCGATGCTGCTGCCGCTGCTGGGGCGGCTGCGCGTGGCACGGCCGGTAGGGCGGCCCCGGACCCGCCCCGAGGCGGTGCTGGGCGACAAGGCGTACTCCTCCCGGGCGATCCGCACCCACCTGCGTGCCCGCCGGATCAAAGCCGTGATCCCCGAGCCGGCGGATCAGCAGGGCCACCGCAGGCGCCGCGGCTCGGCCGGTGGCCGTCCCGTGGGCCTGGACTCGCAGGCTTACAAGGGCCGGAACGTGATCGAGCGCCAGTACGCGCACCTGAAGCAATGGCGGGGCCTGGCGACCCGGTACGACAAGTACGCGATCGTCTACCGGGCCGCCGTGGTGTTGAACGCTGTGCTCGCGTGGTCCAAACGATTGTCAGACATGCCCTAGCTCTCGTTCCGTCTTCGGGAGAGGCTGGCGAGGTACTCGTTGTAAGAGTCGAGTTCGGCGTCCTCGGCTTTCTGTCGCTGTCTCGAGGTGCGCACGTCGCGGGCTCGCCAGCGGGACAGGCAGACGATGAGCACTACGAACATCGGCAGCTCCGCGTAGGTCCATACCAGCGTGCCGGCGATCGCCTGGTCGATGACGGGGTCATGGCTGCCTGTGGGGGTGGCGTATGCGCTGAACAGCGGTGTGGCGGTACGGAGCAGGATCAGGCCGAAAATGGCGTGGATCTGGATCTCGACGGCGATATCGACGAATCGTGCGGCGAAGGAGGGTTGGCGCGGTAGCGGATCGGAGGACCATAGCGGTGTTGCCGAGACGATGCCGAGGACGAGGATGACGAAGAGCAAGGCGTCCTGGCCGAAGGGGATGCGCATGATGACGCTGATCGCGTCGGTCAGGTAGAGGACCGGGTACAGCAGTATCGCAATGACGATGGCGACCACAGGGTGCAGTGCGGCGCTCCAGAATCGTGAGCGCAGTCCCCCGTGCGCGGCACGGAGCACGAGACGCCCGAGGCCGGTGTGCGGTGTGCTGCGCAGGAGCAGCAGCCCGGGTGACCCTGCGATGAGGAGCGGCGGAACGACGGTCAGCAGGGTGATCTGCTGGAACACCAGCGCTGTGATGGATTCCGTCGCGAGACGGTTCACACCGAACATCGTGATAGCGAAGATCAGGGCGCACCCGATCAGGAACGATGCTGTGCGGGCGATCGCCCAACGGCGCCTGTTTCGCCACATCCAGATCGCTCCTCGCAGATACAGTGCCGCGAACAGCAGAGCGGCGATGCCGACGGGTGAGCCGGTGAGGGGTTCGAACGTGACCCACTGGTCGATCGGCGGCATAGCGAATTTCCCTTCATCGAGGCGATCAAACGTCGGCGACTTCGGCCGCGGTGGTGGTGCCGGAGCGGGGTCAGGTGAGGCCGGAGTAGGAGTGGGGCCTTGGCCCTTGATCGTGGACACGGTGTCGGTTCGGTTATGCCGCTTCCGCAAGCGGCACCGGCTCCCAGGGCAACCAGGTACAAGGGAATCTGCCACCGCTCCAGCCAGCCGATCATGTACTTCCTTTCCGGGCGAGGACCTTGCCTCCATCCTCACGGAGCTGCCCGGTTGTCGCGACGTGGCGGTAGAGGGCCTGTTGGACAAGGAACCTACTGCCTGCCCTTCAGTTGAGTCCCTGATAGTGGTGTAACCCTCCCCGGTCACCGACACCGTCCCCTGCACGGACGCGGTCACCGTGGGAGCCTTCGAGCGAACCTTCCAGAGCACTCTCGAAAGGGACATCACCACGATGACCGCTCCTCACATTGTCGACCCTGAACGCCTGTTGCGCGAAGCCCTCGGCGAAGCCTCACCAGATCTGCTGCGTCACCTGCTCCAGACCATCATCAACGCCCTGCTCAGCGCCGACGCCGACGCGGTCTGCGGGGCCGAGTACGGCACCGCCTCCGAGTCCCGCACCACCCAGCGCAACGGCTACCGCCACCGACCCCTCGACACCCGCGCCGGCACCATCGACGTGGCCATCCCGAAACTCCGGGCCGGTACGTACTTCCCTGATTGGCTCCTGGAACGCCGGAAGAGAGCCGAGTCCGCGTTGATCACGGTGGTCGCTGACTGCTACCTGGCCGGGGTCTCAACCCGCCGCATGGACAAACTCGTGCGACAGCTCGGCATCGACTCGCTCTCGAAGTCCCAGGTCAGCCGCATGGCCACCGAGCTGGATGAGCACATCGAAGCCTTCCGGCACCGGCCCCTGAGCGATACCGGCCCGTTCGTGTTCCTCGCCGCGGACGCCCTGACCATGAAGGTTCGCGAGGGTGGTCGGGTGATCAACGCGGTGGCCATGGTCGCCACCGGCGTCAACGCCGACGGGCGCCGCGAGGTCCTTGGGCTGCGCGTGGCCACCACGGAGTCAGGGGCGGCGTGGAACGAGTTCTTCGCGGACCTGGTGGCCCGCGGCCTGACAGGGGTCAAGCTCGTCACCTCGGACTCCCACCGAGGCCTCGTGGAAGCAGTGGCGGCGAACCTGCCCGGAGCGGTCTGGCAGCGCTGCCGCACGCACTACGCGGCCAACTTGATGGCCGTGACTCCGAAGTCCATGTGGCCGGCGGTGAAGGCCATGCTTCACAGCGTCTACGACCAGCCCGACGGGCCCGCGGTGCACGCCCAGTTCGACCGGCTCCTGGACTACGTGCAGGACAGGTTGCCCGCGGTGACCGCCCACCTCGACGCCGCACGGGAGGACATCCTCGCGTTCACCGGCTTCCCCAAGGACGTGTGGTCCCAAATCTGGTCCAACAACCCTGCCGAGCGCCTCAATCGGGAGATCCGGCGCCGCACGGACTCCGTGGGGATCTTCCCCAACCGAGAGGCCGTCATCCGGTTGGTCGGGGCGGTGTTGGCCGAGCAGACGGATGAGTGGGCAGAGGGCCGCCGGTACCTCGGACTCGAGCTGCTGGCCCGCTGCTCAGGTCTGGATGCGGACACGACATCCACGACCATCCTGGGCACGGAGGTGATGCCGACCTTGGAGACCTGACCGACTCAAGCCCCCACCGCCTCGAAGACGGTTACACCACTTCCAGGGACTTGACCCTGCCCTTCTCGGTTTCCCAACCTGTGTCCGGCTTTGCCGACAGCTCGGCTCCTCACGCCTCAGGTAGTGCCCGAGCGCCAGCCCTGCTTGGCGGGCGCCGATCACTAGCACGTCGGTCTCGGCCATGGTGTGGTTTCTCCTCGTTGCGGGCGCGTGGGCGGGCCGTAGTGCGGCTGGTGTGTCAGTAACCGGTGAGGGCCGGGAAGAAGGTCCAGAACACCGAGGCGGCCACGGCCACATAGGCGATGGCCACCAGGGTTCCGGCCCAGCCGGCGGAGAACCGCACCACCGCGGCGTGCGCGGGGATCACGCCGTGGGCGAGGTTGCGCATGGTGAGCAGGATGAACAGCGGGATCATCGCCGCCCACACGATCATGCAGTACAGGCACAGGATGTGGATCTCGAACAACGCCTGGGACCACAGCCAGATGGTGAACACCGTGCCGGCGGTGACCCCGGCCTGCAGGCCGGCCCAGTACCAGCGCCCGGGGCTCGCCCCGGAGAGGGTCACCATGGCGGTGGTGATGACCACGGCGAACGCCACGATGCCGATCAACGGGTTGGGGAAGCCGAACAGCTCGGACTGCCAGGTCCCCATCACCTTCCCGCAAGACACCCAGGGGTTGATGTCACAGCTGGTGATGTACCCGGCATCCTCGTACAGCTCCAGGCGTTCGAGCACCAGGATCGCCGAGGCCACCCAGCCGACCACCCCGGTGATCAACAGCACCAGGCCGAACGGACGGTGCCGGGCGACAGTCGGTATCCCCGCTACGTCGGAGGCCTGCCCGGTACCGGCAGGGCGGTCGGTGGTGGTCGTGGGGATCGTCACGGGTGAATTGGTGTCGGTGTCGGGGACACTCATGGGCCCGGTCAGTCCGTCGTGGCGGCGGCGTCGACCTCGGCGCGGAACTGCTCGAGGGTGTTCAGAGTGAGCATCTGTCCGTCCAGGAAGAAGGTCGGGGTGCCCTGCACGCCCAGCGCGGTCCCGTCGGCCACGTCGGCCTCGATGCGGTCGCGGGTGGCCGGGTCAGCCACCGCGGCATCGTAGGCGGCCATGTCCAGGCCGAGATCCTCGGCGTAACCGCGGAACACCGGGCTCCGGTCCTCAGTGGTATGGCTCCACTGCTCCTGGGTGTCGAACATCTGCTGATACATCGCCTCGTACTGTCCCTGCTGGCCGGCGGCTTCCACGGCTACGGCGGCGGTCATCGAGTTGGGATGTCCGGGCAGCGGGAAGTAGCGGTGCACAAAGGTCACCGTGTCGGCGTACTCGGCGCGCAGTTCTTCCACGACCGGGTAGGCGGCCTTGCAGCCCTCGCACTCGAAGTCCAGGAACTCCACCAGCACGGCCTGCTCGTTCGGGGCCTTGGACAGTACCCGGCTGTCTGGGCGCATCACCGGCGTGGCCTCCGAGGGGGCGCTCTGCCCGGTCCCGGAGGAGGCAGTTTGCCCGGAGCCCTGGGGGGCGGCGTCGCGGGGGCCGCTGGCGGCCACCACTCCGACGATCAGCCCGGCCAGCACCACAGCGGCCAGTACGACCCAGACGATGGTCTTGGCCTTGCGGGATGTGGTGCCCGGTGTTGACGGATCAGAGGGGGTCGGATTGCGGGTCGGTGTGCTCACGAAGGGATCCGTTTCGGTCGGTGGCGACGGCACCGTGCCGTCGGGGT
>NZ_JASDCZ010000143.1:0-5383 GCF_030407635.1 Micrococcus sp. APC 4021 | reverse complement strand
CGGGAAGGGGGGGGGGGAGAGGGCGGGGAGGTCTCAGGCGAAGGCCGACACGCCGGTGATGGCGCGGCCGACGATCAGCGACTGCATGGAGTCGGTGCCCTCGTAAGTGTAGACGACCTCCATGTCCGTCAGATGGCGGGCGACGTGGTTCTCCAGCAGCAGCCCGTTCCCTCCCAGGATGTCCCGGGCCATGGAGGTCACCCGGCGGGCCTGGCGCGCGGCCGACATCTTCGCGAGCGAGGCCATCGGGCCGGTCAGGCGACCCTGGTCCTGCAGCTCCAGGAGGCGGAAGCACGTGAGCTTGATGTTGGTGACGTCGGCCAGCATGGTGGCCAGCTGCCCCTGGACCAGCTGGTGGCCGGCGATCGGCTTGCCGAACTGGACGCGCTGCCCGGCGTAGGCGACGGCGGCCTCGTACGCGGCGACGGCGTGGCCGAGCGTCTCGACGGCCACGCCGCCGCGGGTCGTGCTCAGGACGCGGTTGACGTCCTTGAAGGAGGAGCAACCGGGGAGCCGGTCCGCCTCGGGGATGCGCAGGCCGGAGATCACGATGTCCGGCTGGAGGATCGCGCGCTTGCCGATCTTGCCGGTGATCACGGTCGGCTCGAAGCCGGCGGGGAACTCCGTGTCCGGCTCCCGCTCCAGCACGAACGCCTTCACCTGGCCGTCGGCCACGTCGCGGGCGTAGATGACGATGACGTGGGCGTAGGAGGCGTTGCCGATCCAGCGCTTCGCGCCGTCGAGCACCCAGGTGTCGCCCTCTCGGCGGGCGGTGGTCTCGAGGGCCACCGAGTCGGACCCGTGGTCGGGCTCGGTGAGCGCGAAGGCGCCGATCATCTCCATCCGGGCCATCCGGGGCAGCCAGCGCTCCTTCTGCTCGTCCGAGCCGAAAGCGTTGATCGAGCCCATCGCCAGCCCGGAGTGCACCCCGAAGAAGGTGTTGAAGGATCCGTCCCCGCGGGCCAGCTCCATCGACACCAGGGCTCCGGCCATGCGGCTCATGCCGGGGCAGCCGTACCCCTCGATGACGGTGCCCGCCACGTTCAGCTCCGCCAGCTTGGGCACGAGCTCGAACGGGAACTCGGCGCGCTCCCAGTAGTCGTTGATGACGGGCATGAGCTCGGCGTCGACGAACGCGCGGACGCGGTCGCGCACCTCGCGCTGCTCCTCCGTCAGCTCGTCGTCGAGGAGGTAGATGTCGTGGTCGGGCAGGACGCCCGAGCGGGTCTCGCTCATGTCGGCTCCTCTGGGGGGGCTCGGGTGGGATGGGTCCGGGTGCGGACGAGGTCTCCGCCCACCGTATGACCGGCGCCACAGTGGCACTATGGGCACGGAGCACAGAGTCGGTTGTGCAGCCAGGACACGAGTCCCGCCCGGCCGGACGCCGCCGGCGGGGGCGGCGAGGAGGACGGCATGGTGCAGGAGGCAGGGGTCCCCGAGGAGTCCGGGGACGCGGAGCGCCGTCTGCGGGAGGCCTGGTCGGCGCTGCTGGAGGACGCCGACCGGATCGCCGACGAGATCGCCGCCGCCACGCTGGGCGGCGACCAGGGCGGGGCGTGGTCCACGCCGGAGCTGCGGGCCAGGCTGCGTCGTAGCACGCGGGAGCACGTCCGTCGGGGCCTGCGGGGCCTGGCCGGCGTGCCCTCCGGGGAGGGCGCGGGAGGGCGCCTGGTCGACACGTGGCGGGCCACCGGCGTCGAGCGCGCCCGCCAGGGGGTGCCCCTGGAGACCGTGATCTCCACCTACACCTCGGGCAACCGGCTGCTCTGGGAGGAGCTGGGACGGCGGGTCCGCGAGGGCAGGCTCGACATCACGACCGAGGAGCTCCTCGAGGCGGGGCGCCGGCTGTGGGAGGACCTGAGCGTCACGGGCGAGGTCCTCAGCGCCGCCTACCGGCGGGAGACCGCGCGCCTCACCCTGCGCGACCTGCGCCGTCAGGAGGACTGCCTGGCCGGGCTGCTGGAGGGGAAGGGCGCGGACCCCGTCTACGCGGAGCAGGCCGAGGAGATCCTGGGCGTCCGGGCGACCGCCCCCCTCGCCTGCGTCGTCGCCCTCGCCGAGGACCCGGGGAGCGACGTGCTCCATCACCCCGAGGACCGCATGGGGCGACTCGGGGCGACGTCCCGCTGGGCTGTGCGCGAGGGGGCGCTCTACGGTGTCGTCGAGCCTCCCTCGACGGACGAGGAATGGCTCACGGAGGCGCTGGGCCCGCTGGTCGAGGGCCAGGTGGGAGTGGCCTGGGCCCGGCAGGGGATCCCCGAGACGGCGGCGGCGTTCCGGCTGGCGACGCGGGCGGCGCACACGCTCCCGCCGGGCGAGCGGCGGCTCGCCTGGGCCTCCCATCGGCTGCCGGAGGTGCTGCTGGAGTCCAGCCCGGAGGTCGCCGCGCTGCTGGTGGAGGAGGTGCTGGGACCGCTCCGGGCGCTGCCCGCGGACCAGCGCGCCACTCTGATGGAGACCCTGCGGGCGCTGCTGCGCCGCTCGGGCTCCGCGACCCTCGCCGCGGAGGACCTGATCTGCCACCGCAACACCGTCATCTACCGCACCAAGCGCCTGGTGGAGCTGACGGGGTGCAGCCTGCAGGACCCGCGGGGACGCCTGATGCTGGAGCTGGCCGTGCTCGCCGCAGACCGGGCCGGCGGGCCGGTCCGGAGGGCGCGGCCGATCAGTCCCTGACGGGGGCGCCCGAACCGGTGGTCTCGTCCGAGGAGGCGGGCCCGCGCTCGCCCGGCTCGAGGACCACGACCTCGTCGGCCGGCTCCGCGCGCCCCGTGGCGCCCTCGGCCGGGATGGCGGCGCCGACGTCGGCGATCACCGTGTCCAGCACCGCGCCCGAGGGCACCGTGCACTCGCCCAGCAGGATGCTCCCGCGCACCACGGCGCCGGCCTCGACCACCACGCTGGGGCCCACGACCGAGTCGGTCACCTCGCCCGCGATCCGGCAGCCGGGGCTGAGCAGGGAGCCGGTGACGGTCGCCTCGGGGGCGACCCAGGCCGGCGGAGCGGCGTGCGGATTGGTCAGCAGCGGCCAGCCTTCGGCAGCGACGTCCAGGCCGGTGCCGTCGAGGATCTCCCGGTGGGCGCGGACGTACGCGTCCAGGGTGCCGATGTCCCGCCAGTACCCGACGAGGCGGTGCTCCCGCACGCGCCCCCGCGCCACGAACGCCGGGATGATGCTCTCCCCGTAGTCGCCGAGGGAGGAGCCCACGGGGTCGCCGTCCTCATCGGTCTCGCCCTCGTCCTTGGTGGCCGCCTCGTCCTCGCCCGCCACGAGGTCGCCGACCACCTCGGAGAGCGCGGCGACGTCGAACACGAACACCTCGGTGGCCACGAGCGTGCCCGCCGGGTCCTCCGGCTTGTAGGCGTAGTCGGTCACGGCGCCGTCGTCGTCCACCTGCACGACGCCGAAGCGCGAGGGGTCCTCGTCCGTCTCGGTGGTGACCACGGTGAGCTCGGCGCCGGAGCGGGCGTGCTCGGCCAGCACGGGGCGCAGGTCCAGCTGGTACAGGTGGTCCGCGGAGAGCACGACGACGGTCTCGGCGCCGAACTGCTCCAGCAGCGGCAGCTGCTGGGCGATCGCGTGGCCGTTGCCGCGGGCGAAGCCCTCCTCGGCGCGGCCCTGCGCGGGAGGCAGGAGCCGCAGGCCGTGGCGGGTGCCGTCGAGATCCCACGGCCGGCCGCCGGCCAGGTGCTGGTTGAGCGTGAAGGGGCGGTACTGCTCCACGACCCACACGTCCCGCAGGCGCGAGTGGGCCAGGTTGGACAGGACGACGTCGATCAGCCGGTACTGGCCCGCCAGCGGCACCATCGGCTTGGCGCGGGCCGCGGTGAGCGGCATGAGGCGGCCGCCGGTGCCGCCGGCCAGCACGAGCGCGACGACGGCACCCTCCGGGTCCGTGGGGAACGGGTCGGCCATGACTTCTCCTCGGGTCGGGGGCGGGTTCAGCGTAGGGAGCGGGGACGACACGTGGCCACCGTTCGGGTGCGTCCGGCTCAGCGCTGGCAGTGCGGGCACCACCACAGCCGCCGCGCGTCGTCCTCGGGGGAGCCGTAGTCCTCCTGGCGGACCGGGCCGCGGCAGCGCAGGCACGGGGCGCGGTCGTGCCCGTAGACCCAGTACGACGGCGCCCCGCCGCCGCGCGCGCCGGGCGTCCGGCCGGGTGCCGTGCCGGGTGACGGACCGGCCGGGACCAGCACCTCGACCCCGAAGGGTCGCGCCGGGTTCGGACGCACGCCCGTGGTCCGGCGCCGGGCGCCCGCGGCGGGGGCGGCGGGCGGGACGTTGGCGCGCAGCAGGTCCCGGGCGAGCAGCACGAGTCCGGCGACGTCCTCGACCTCGCCGATCGGCCGGTGCGGGTCGATGCCGGCCAGCAGGAGGGTCTCGCAGCGGTAGATGTTGCCGATCCCGGAGACGAGCCGCTGGTCGAGCAGGGCCAGGCCGACCGGCCGCTCGGGCCGGGCCGTGAGCCGCCGCACGCCCTCGGCGAGCAGCGCGGCGCCGTCGTCGGGCGTGTCCCAGGCCGGGTCCAGCAGGTCGGGGCCGAGGTGGCCGAGGACGGTGGCCTCGTCGGCGGTGGGCACGAGGGTGAGCAGGCCCAGCTGGGCGCCGAGCACGCGGTGCTCCGCCGTCTCCAGCACCGCCCGCACCTGCCAGGCGGGGGCGCCCCACCGCGCGTCGACGGCCGAGACGAGCCAGCGCCCCTCCATCTTCAGGTGCGAGATGAGCGTGAGCGGCCGGGCCCCGGGGCGGGCCGCGGGCGGGGTCAGCCGCATCAGCAGGTACTTGGCGCGCGGCAGGACCTCGGCCACCGTCCAGCCGGTCAGGTCCGCGGTGGCGTGGCGGGGCACGCGCAGATCCGCGTGCGTCAGGACCCGGCCCTCGAGCACGAGGCGGAGCCGGTGCGCGACGCGGACGAGGGAGTCGCCTTCAGGCACGGGCCGTCACCGGCTCAGGCCGCGTTGAGCTGCCAGGTCACGCCGAAGCGGTCCCCGACCCACGCGAAGCGGCGGGAGAAGCCGTCGTCGTCGGGCGGCATGTAGTCACGGCCACCGCCGGCGAGGAGCGCATCGTGGACCGCGTCCACCGCGGTGGCGTCCGGCAGCTCGACGAACAGGCTGATGGCCGGGGTGAATGTGAACCCGTGCGGGGTGAAGGAGTCGAAGAAGCGCAGCCGCTGGCCGGCGATCTCGAGCTCGCCGTGCAGGACCTTGCCCGCCCATGCGGCGCCGCGCGGGGAGGAGTCGTCGAAGAGGTCCCGGCGGACCTCGGTGACCGGCAGGTGCTCCACGAACGCGGTGAGGTAGGCGTCCATGGCCGCACCGGCGTCACCCTCGAACATGAGGAACGGGGTGACGGAGGGGTCTGAGGGATGCGGCAGGGAGT
>NZ_JASDCZ010000142.1:0-5596 GCF_030407635.1 Micrococcus sp. APC 4021 | reverse complement strand
GGCCGGGTGGACGGCGAGACGTGCACGGTGGCCGGGGCCGTAGGCTCGGGGCAGCCGTCCGTCCGTCGAAAGGTCGTCCCATGCCCGAGGGCCGCATCGTCCTGGCCGCCACCCCCATCGGCAACCTCGGGGACGCGTCCGCGCGCCTGCGTGAACTGCTGGCGGAGGCGGACGTGATCGCCGCCGAGGACACCCGGACCGCGCGGCGCCTGTGCGCCGGACTGGGCGTCACCCCGGCGGGCAGGGTGGTGGCCCATCACGAGCACAACGAGGCGGCCTCCGCCCAGGGGCTGCTGGACCAGGTGCGGGGCGGTGCCACGGTGGCGGTGGTCTCGGACGCGGGCATGCCCACGGTCTCGGACCCGGGGTACCGGCTCGTGGCGGCCGCGGTGTCCGCAGGGCTGCCCGTGACCTGCGCGCCCGGCCCCTCCGCCGTGACCACCGCGCTCGCCCTCTCCGGCCTGCCGACGGACCGGTTCGCCTTCGACGGCTTCGTCCCCCGCAAGGACGGGGAACGACGGCGATGGCTCACCTCCCTGCTGACCGAGGCCCGCACCGTGGTCGCCTTCGAGTCGCCGCAGCGTCTGGCGGACGCGCTGGCCGTCGTCGTGGAGGTCCTCGGTGCGGAACGGCCGGTGTGCGTGGCCCGCGAGCTCACCAAGCTGCACGAGGAGGTGGTGCGCGGCACCGCGGCCGAGGTGCATGCCTGGGCTGCGGAGCGGCACGCGGGGGAGGGGATCCGCGGGGAGATCGTGCTGGTGATCGGGCCGCCCGCGCCCGGCGCCGAGGGCGAGGCGTCCGAGGCGGACGCCGTCGCCGAGGTGGGGGTGCTGGTGGAGTCCGGCACCCGGCTCAAGGAGGCCGTGGCGGCGGTGGCCGGAGCCCACGGGATGCGCAGCCGGGAGCTCTACCAGGCGGTGCTCGCGGCCCGGGGCTGACACGTCCCCGGCTACACAGATGCTCATGCGCGATGGCGCGGCCCCGGGGCCTGGCTAGGATCAGCCGTGGAGCCGCTGCCGACCGCCGCCGGACGGCGTCGGAATACCCGTGGCCGTCCACCCGTTCCCCTGAGGGACGCGGGGCGTGCCGCCTCCGACCACCGACCCCGAAAGAGGTGCATCATGACCGTGACCGCTGAGCGCGAGAAGGCGCTGCTGGAGTCCGTCCCCACCGGCCTGCTGATCGACGGCGAGTGGCGCGATGCCTCCTCCGGCAAGACCTTCGACGTGAAGGACCCGGCCACCGGCAAGGTCATCGCGAGCCTGCAGGACGCGAACTCCGACGACGCCCTGGCCGCCTTCGACGCCGCCTGCGCCGCGCAGGCCGACTGGGCCCGCACCCCGGCCAAGGAGCGCGCCGACATCCTGCGCCGCGCCTACGACCTGATCAACGAGCGCGCCGAGGACTTCGCGCTGCTGATGACCCTCGAGATGGGCAAGCCGCTCGCCGAGGCCCGCGGCGAGGTCACGTACGGCAACGGCTTCCTGCGCTGGTTCTCGGAGGAGGCCGGCCGCCACTACGGCCGCACCCTGACCGTGCCCGAGGGCACCCTGCGCATGCAGGTCCACCACCGCCCGGTGGGCCCGTGCCTGCTGATCACCCCGTGGAACTTCCCGCTGGCCATGGCCACCCGCAAGGTGGGCCCCGCCGTCGCCGCCGGCTGCACCATGGTCCTCAAGGCCGCCAAGCTGACCCCGCTGACCACCCAGCTGTTCGCGCAGGTGATGCAGGAGGCCGGCCTGCCCAAGGGCGTGCTCAACGTCGTCGCGGGCTCCTCCGCCTCGTCGATCTCCGGTCCGATCCTGCAGGACCGGCGGCTGCGCAAGGTGTCCTTCACCGGTTCCACGCCGGTCGGTGTGCGCCTCATGAAGGACGCGGCGGACAACGTGCTGCGCACGTCGATGGAGCTAGGCGGCAACGCCCCGCTCATCGTCTTCGAGGACGCGGACCTGGACGCCGCCGTCGAGGGCGCCTTCGCCGCGAAGATGCGCAACATGGGCGAGGCCTGCACCGCCGCCAACCGCTTCCTCGTGCACGAGGACGTGGCCGAGGAGTTCACGCAGAAGTTCGTGGCCAAGCTCGAGGCGCTCAAGCCCCTGCGCGGCACCGACCCGGAGTCCACCCTCGGCCCGATCGTGGACGAGGGCGCACGCGACGACATCGACCAGCTCGTCCAGGACGCCGTGGCGGCCGGCGGCGAAGTGCTCACCGGCGGCCACAAGATCGAGGGCGACGGCTACTTCTACGCGCCGACCGCGATCAAGGTGGAGAAGGGCAACCCGATCCTCCAGCAGGAGATCTTCGGCCCCGTGGCCCCGATCGTGACCTTCTCCTCCGAGGAGGAGGCCATCGAGATGGCCAACGACACCGAGTACGGCCTCGCCTCCTACGTGTTCACGAAGGATCAGGCCCGGATGTACCGCGTGGCCGAGAGCATCGAGTTCGGCCTCATGGGCTACAACGTGGGCGTCATCTCCAACCCGGCCGCGCCGTTCGGCGGCGTGAAGCAGTCGGGCCTGGGCCGCGAGGGTGGCGCCGAGGGCATCGAGGAGTACACCTCGGTGCAGTACATCGGCATCGCCGACCCGTGGGCGGCCGCGAAGGCCTGACCCTCGCGCCGAGCCGTGTCCTCCGGGGGCGGTATCGGGTGGTATCCGACGTGGATACCACCCGATACCGCCCCCGAGGCGTGTCGGGGGGGCCGGGCTCGGCTCCCTAGAGTGGGGTGCATGGCCCACGCATCCGAGACCCCGCTCGCCTACCGCGCCCCCGCCCAGCAGCCGGACGACGACGGCGGCCCGCGCCGGGACGCCCACGAGGAGAAGTCGGGTCGCAAGCGTCGTCTCGAGTACCCGCCCGCACCGGAGCCGCTGCCGGCGCCCGTCGTGGACAACCACACGCACCTCGACTTCCGCGACGGCCTGGTCCGGGTGGACGTCCACCAGGCGATGGACGCGGCGGAGGCCGTGGGCGTGGCCGGCGCGGTCCAGGTGGGCTGCGACGTGGCCTCGGCCCGGTTCACGATCGCGGCGATCGAGGCCGAGCCCCGCTTGCTCGGCGCCGTGGCGCTGCACCCCAACGACGCGGCCCGCCTGGCCGAGCGCGACGAGTTCGAGGACGCGTTCGCGGAGATCGCCGAGCTCGCCCGCCACCCCCGCGTGCGCGCGGTGGGAGAGACGGGCCTCGACTACTTCCGGACGCAGGACGAGGCCGGCCACGCGGCGCAGCAGGAGTCCTTCCGCCGGCACATCCGACTCGCCCGCGAACTCGGCACGGCCCTGCAGATCCACGACCGGGACGCCCACGACGACGTCGTCCGGATCCTGCTCGAGGAGGCGGCCGACGGCGGGCTGCCCCCGCACGTGGTGTTCCACTGCTTCTCCGGCGGGCCCGACCTGGCCCGCACGTGCGCCGAGCACGGCTGGCACATGTCCTTCGCCGGGCCCGTCACCTTCAAGGCCAACGATGAGCTGCGCGAGGCGCTGCGGATCGCCCCGGCCAAGCTGCTGCTCGTGGAGACGGACGCGCCCTTCCTCACGCCGCATCCGCATCGGGGCCGCCCTAACGCGCCCTACCTGATCCCGCTGACGCTGCGGGGCATGGCGGAGACGCGCGGAGACGACGTGGCGGCCCTCGCCCGCGCGGTGAGCGAAAACACCGCCCGGGTGTACGGGGCGTTCTAAGCCGATCCAGACCCGGCCCCTAGGATGGGCGACGTGCTGACCCGACTCCTCAAAGCCCGGCTGCCCGAGGGAACGCAGTACCTGGTGGACCGCCCCATGCGGATCCGCCTCGTGTTCGTGGTCCTCGGGTCCGTCCTCGTGGCCGGCCTCGAGATGGTGGCGCTCGCCTCGATCATCCCGCTGGTCAGCCTGCTGACCTCGGGTGAGCTGGGCTCCCCGGCGCTCGAGGGGCTGCTGGCCCGGTTCGGGGCCGTGACGGTGCCGGAGCAGACGGTGGCCTTCGCCGTCGTGATCGTGGTCGCCTTCCTGCTCAAGGCGATCCTGGTGCTCGCGTTCCGCTGGTGGACCATGGGGTTCACCAACCAGAACCTGATCCGCACGTCCGCCACGCTGCTGCGCTACTACCTGCGGGCCGACTACGGCCTGCACCTGACGCGCACTGTGGGCACCCTGGTCAACAACGTCACCGGCACCTCCAGCATGGCGTACACGGGCGTGGTGAACGCGTCTGTCACGTTCCTCACGGAGGCCGTGACGCTCGTCGCGGTGGCGGTCGTGGTGGGCGTCGCCATGCCGCTGACGGGGCTCGGGATGGCCCTGTACTTCCTCGCCGTCGCCTGGGTGATCAAGACCGTGATCCGCCGCCCGGCCTCCCGCCTGGGCTGGACCCTGGTGACCGCGGGGGAGCGGGCCAACACGGCGGCGCTGCAGGGCCTGGAGAACTACAAGGACGTGAAGATCCGCGGCAACGACTCGGCCTTCATGGAGGAGTACCGCGCGGCCCGCATGGAGAGCGCCGAAGCCACGCGGCTCAAGATGATCCTCACGATGATGCCGCGCTACGTGCTCGAGGTCGCCTTCGTGGCCGCCATCGCGGCGCTCGTGGCCGTGGCCTTCATCCAGGGCCGCGGCGGGGAGGCGTTCGGCTCGCTCGCCCTGCTCGCGATGGCCGGCTTCCGCGTGCTGCCGTCCATGGCGGCGCTCATGGCCACCACCAACGAGATCCGCACGTCCTGGCCGGCCTTCGAGCGCACGACGGCGGAGCTCGCCGCCGCGCAGCCGGTCCTGCACGCGGCGGACCGGCCCTACGAGCGCGTCACGTTCGAGGAGGCCATCGAGGTGCGGGACGCGTCCTTCACCTACCCCGGCAAGACCGAGCCGGTCCTGCGCGACATCGACCTGCGCATCCCCTTCGGGTCCTCGTACGCCTTCGTGGGCGGCAGCGGTGCCGGCAAGACCACCCTGGTGGACCTGGTCATCGGCTTCCACCACGCCCAGCGCGGCGGGGTCTACGTGGACGGGGTGGAGCTCGAGGCCAACCCGCGGGGGTGGTGGGACAACGTGGCGTTCGTCCCGCAGTCCGTCACCGTGGTCAACGGGACGGTGCTGCACAACGTGCTCCTGGACGTCGAGGCCACCCAGACGGCGGACCGGGCCGAGGTGGAGCGCGTGCTGCGCGAAGCCCAGCTGGGCCAGTGGCTGGACGAGCTCCCCGACGGCCTGGACACCGTGATCGGCGAAGGGGCCGTGGGCGTCTCCGGCGGCCAGCGCCAGCGCCTGGGCATCGCGCGCGCGCTCTTCCGGCGCCCCCGCCTCCTCGTGCTCGATGAGGCGACGTCGGCCCTCGACAACCTCACGGAACGCCGGGTGACCGAGGTGATCGAGTCGCTGCGCGGCCGGATCACGGTCATCGTGGTCGCCCACCGTCTCTCCACGGTCAAGCGCTGCGATCAGATCGTGCTGATGGACCACGGTCGGATCATCGGCCAGGGCACGTTCGCCGGGCTGCAGGAGACGAGCCCCGAGTTCCGCGAGCTCGTCCGGCTCGGTGACCTCTCCACCTGAGCGGAGCCCGCGCCGCTGCGCCCCGGTTACCCTGTCCGGCGCCCCGATAGACTCGCGGGCATGGTCCA
>NZ_JASDCZ010000141.1:0-5619 GCF_030407635.1 Micrococcus sp. APC 4021 | reverse complement strand
GGGTCAGCCGATGACCGCGTCCACCAGCCGCTGCGCCTCCGCCTGCACCTGCTTCAGGTGCTCGGGGCCGCGGAAGGACTCCGCGTAGATCTTGTAGACGTCCTCGGTGCCGGAGGGCCGGGCCGCGAACCATGCGTGCTGCGTGACCACCTTGAGCCCGCCGATCGGGGCGTCGTTGCCCGGGGCGTTGGTCAGCGTCGCGAGGATGGTCTCACCGGCCAGCTCGGTCACGGGGACGTCGTCGGGGGAGAGGGTCTTCAGCTTGGCCTTCTGCTCGGCGGTCGCGGGGGCGTCGATGCGCGCGTACGCCGGGTCGCCGTGCAGGGCCACGAGGTCGCGGTACCGCTCGGACGGGGACTGTCCCGTCACCGCGATGATCTCCGCCGCCAGCAGACACAGCAGCAGCCCGTCCTTGTCCGTGGACCACGGGCTGCCGTCGAACTGCACGAAGGACGCGCCCGCGGACTCCTCGCCGCCGAACACGCCGGTGCCCGTCAGCAGGCCCGGCACGAACCACTTGAAGCCCACCGGCACCTCCACGAGCTCGCGGCCCAGGTCCCCGGCCACGCGGTCGATCATCGAGGAGCTCACCAGGGTCTTGCCCACGCCCGCGCTCTGGGGCCACCGCTCGCGGTGGCGGTACAGGTAGTCGATGGCCACGGCGAGGTAGTGGTTCGGGTTCATCAGCCCGCCGTCGGGGGTGACGATCCCGTGCCGGTCCGCGTCGGCGTCGTTGCCGGTGGCGACGTCGAAGGGCGCCTGCCCGTCCGCGTCCGGGGTCATCCGCTCGATCAGCGAGGCCATCGCGTTCGGCGACGAGCAGTCCATGCGGATCTTGCCGTCCCAGTCCAGGGTCATGAACCCGAACCGCGGGTCCACCTCCGGGTTCACCACGGTCAGATCCAGCCCGTGGCGGTCGGCGATCTCGCCCCAGTACGCCACGGACGCCCCGCCCATGGGGTCGGCGCCGATGCGCACGCCCGCCTCGCGGATCGCCTCCACGTCGATCACCTGCGGCAGATCGGACACGTACCGGTCCAGGAAGTCGAAGCCGCCCAGCTTCGCGTGGCCGGCGACGTCGGCGTCCGCCACCCGGTGCACGCCCGCCAGCCCGGCGGCGAGCAGCTCGTTGGCGCGGTCGGCGATCCACGTGGTCGCCTCGGTGTCCGCGGGGCCGCCGTGGGGCGGGTTGTACTTGAAGCCGCCGTCCGCGGGCGGGTTGTGCGAGGGGGTGATCACGAGGCCGTCCACGAGGCCGGCGTTGTCCCCGTCCACCGCGAAGCCCGACGGCGACAGCTCGCGCCCGGCGTTCAGGTGCAGGATCGCGTGGGAGACGGCGGGGGTGGGCGTGTAGCCGCCGCGGGAGTCGACGAGCACCTCGACGTCGTTGCCGAGCAGCACCTCGACGGCGGTGTCCTGCGCGGGCCCGGACAGGGCGTGGGTGTCCTTGCCGACGAGGACCGGCCCCGTGATCCCGTGGTGTGTGCGGTACTCGACCACGGCCTGCGTGATGGCGGCGATGTGGTCGTCGTTGAACGAGGTCGTGAACGCGGAGCCGCGGTGGCCGGAGGTGCCGAACACGACCTTCTGCGTCGGGTCCGTCACGTCCGGGTGACCGGTGCGGTACGCCTCCAGGAGGGCGTCGACGTCGATGAGGTCCTGCGGCAGGGCGGGGGTGCCGGGACGCTCGGCGGCGGGCAGGGCGGCGGTGTTCTCGGTCATGTGCCACACCTTGGCACGGGCGGGCGGACGGGGGAAGACGCGCGGCCCAGCGGGACGACGGCGGCGGTCACTCCCGGCAGCCGGCGCACAGCCCCCAGTAGTAGACCTCGGCCTCGTCGACCGCGAAGCCGTGGTCCTCGGGGGCGTCGAGGCACGGGGCGGAGCCGGTGCGGCACGGCACGTCCACGACCGTGCCGCAGCCGCGGCACACGAGGTGGTGGTGGTTGTCGCCCGTGCAGATCTCGTAGCGGGCCGGGGAGCCGGCGGGCTGCAGGGAGCGCACGAGCCCGGCCTCGGTGAGCGCGTGGAGGCAGTCGTAGACGGCCTGGTGCGAGGTGCCGGGCAGGGCCCGACGCACGGCGGTCAGCACGGTGGACGCGTCCGCGTGGGGGTGGTCGGCGAGGGCGGTCAGCACCGCCAGGCGGGGCCGGGTCACGCGCAGGCCGACGCCGCGCAGCAGCGTGCGCTCGTCCTCGTCCCGCGTCGTGGTCTCCATGCCAGTCGATCCCATCCGGTTCTCTGGAACATGTCAAGAAAGAGCGGGCTGCTTCGCCCCCGGCGCACCGGCCATTCCCCGCCGTGCCCGTGCTGACTACGGTGAATCCTCGACCCCGGGGCGCACCGGCCCGGGCGCCGTCGACGAGGAGGTCCCCACCCATGGCCCAGCCCGAGCCCGTCCGTCTCGTCCCGGGTGGAGCCGTGGACCGCCCGGCCGAGCAGGCCCTCCTCGCGGCCGCCGCGGCCTGCGACGGGGACGTCGACGCGATGGTCGAGCTGCTCCGTGCGGCGTCCGGCGCCGCGTCCGACGAAGACGCCGCCCCGCTCGACCTGCCGCTGACCGGCGCGGGGCGCACCCGGGAGCAGTGGGAGCTGCTCGCCTCCGTCGCCGCGCAGGACCTCTCGGCCGCCCGCGTGCTCGAGCCCCATCTGGACGCGCTCTCGATCCTGTCCCAGGCCGGCGTCCCCGCCCCGGCCGGGCTCCTCGGCGTCTACGCCTCCGCGTCCGGCGGCCGCACCCCCGCCCTGCGCCCCGTCCCGGACGGCCCCGACACCGCCTGGCTGCTCGACGGCGAGAAGCCGTGGTGCTCGCTCGCGGACCGGTGCGCGGCCGCCGTCGTGACCGGCCGGGAGGCGGACGGCACCCGCCGCGCCGTGCTCGTGGACCTGTCCCACCCCGGCGTCGCCGAGACCGACTCGGCCTGGCCCGCGCTCGGCCTCGCCCCGATCCGCACGGTGGGCCTGGCCTTCGACGCCGTCCCCGGCAGCGCCGTGGGCGACGCCGAGTGGTACCTGCGCCGGCCCGGCTTCGCGTGGGGCGGCATCGGCGTGGCGGCGGTGTGGTTCGGCGGCGCCGTCGGCATCGCCCGCACTCTGCGGAACGCCACCGCCGCCCGCGCGGCCGAGGGCCGCGGACCGGGCCCGGACCAGATCGGCCAGGCGGCGCTCGGCCGCGTCGACCGGCTGCTCCACGCGATGGCCGCCCTGCTCGCCCGTGCCGCCGACGACGTGGACGCCGGCCGCCTGGACCACGGCCGCGGCATGGTCGAGGCCGACCGGATCCGCGGCACCGTGGCGCAGCTGTGCACCGAGGTGATGGACGTCGTCGGGCAGGCCACCGGCCCCGGCCCGCTCACCGGCAGCGCCGCGCACGCCCGCGCCGTCGCCGACCTGCAGGTCTACCTGCGCCAGCACCACGGACACCGCGACGACGCCCGGCTGGGCGCCGCGCTCCTGACCGGCGAGACCGACGGCGGCTGGACGTGGTGAGCTTCTCCCACACCGACGACGGCACGTCCGAGGCGGCCTGGGCCGAAGGCGGCGTCGGCGAGCTGCCGGAGCTGCGCCTGCCCGTCTGGGACGCGGAGACGCTGCTGCTCGTGGCCGTCGCCCACCCGGACGACGAGACCCTCGCCGCCACCGGCCTGATCCGCTCCGCCCTGCGCGGTGGGGCACGCGTGCACGTGCTGGTCGCCACCGCCGGCGAGGCCTCCCACCCGCACTCGCTCACGCACACGCCCGCGGACCTGGTCCGGCTGCGCCGGGACGAGATGGAGCACGCCCTCGACGCCCTCGCCGCCGGCCTGCCCGCCTCCGCGGGCCCCGGCGCCCCGGCGAGGGACCGGCTGACCTGGGCGTCCCTGGCCCTGCCCGACTCCGGCGTGGCCGAGCACGAGGACGCCGTGCGCGACGCCGTCGCCGCGGCCCTCGACGCCCACCCCGGCCCCGCCGTGCTCGCCTCCCACGACCCGGGCGACGGCCACGCGGACCACGAGGCCGTGGGCCGGGCCGTCGGCGCGGTCGCGGGCGAGTGCGACCTGCCGCTCTACGCCTTCCCCATCTGGTTCTGGCACTGGGCCGACCCGGCCGACCTGCCCGCCCGCCGCTACCGGCGGCTGCCGCTCACCGACGACGACCGTGCCGCCCGCCGTGCCGCCCTCGACGCGCACGCCTCCCAGGTCCGGCCCCTCTCCGCCGCGCCCGGCGACGAGGCGATCCTCGGCCCCGCCGTGCTCGCCCACCACGAGCGCCCGTTCGAGGCCCACCGCGTCTCCGGCCCCGACGACGCCGACGCCCACCGGGCCGCCGCCGTCTTCGACCGGCTCTACCGGGCCCAGGAGGACCCGTGGCGCTACCTCAGCTCGTCCTACGAGGCCCGCAAGCGGGCGCTCACCCTCGCCGCCCTGCCCCGGCCCCGCTACGGGACCGTGGTCGAGGCGGGCGCGTCCATCGGCGTGCTCACCGCGGACGTGGCCGCGCGCGCGGACCGCGTGGTCGGCCTCGAGGCGTCCTCCACCGCCGTCGAGCGCGCCGCCGCCCGGCTGGCCGGCGCGCCGCACGCCGAGGTGCGCCGAGCCGTGCTGCCCGCGGACTGGCCGGCCGACGTCGCCGGCGCGGACCTCGTGATCGCCTCCGAGATCGGCTACTTCCTGCAGCCCGAGGAGCTCGACGCGCTGATCGACGACGCCGACGCCGCGCTCGCCCCCGGCGGCGAGCTGCTGCTGTGCCACTGGCGCCATCCCATCGAGGGCTGGCCGCTGGACGGGGATGCCGTGCACGCGCGCGTCGCCGCCGACCCGCGCTGGCGGCTGCGCGCCGAGCTCGTGGAGGACGACTTCCGGCTCAGCCTCCACGTGCGGGCCGCCGCCGCGACCCACGCCGTCGTCGTGGTGCCCGCCAAGGACGAACAGGAGCGGCTGCCGGCCGCGCTCGCGGCCCTCGCCGCCGCCCTGGACCGCTGGGAGGAGCACCACGCGCAGGGCACGGCCGCGGTCGTGGTCGCCGCGGACCGCTGCGACGACGCCACGGTGGCCGCCGCCCTCGAGGCCCGCGCCGCCGACCCGCGCATCCACGTCCTCGAACTGGGGGAGCCGACCGCCGGGCAGGCCGGCGTCGGGCGGGCCCGCGTGGAGGGTGCCCGCCGGGCCCGCGCGCTGTTCCCCGACGTGCCCGCCGAGCGCCTCTGGCTCGCCTCCACCGACGCGGACAGCCGCGTCCCCGCCGACTGGCTGCTGGCGCAGACCGTGGCCGCCGGCCGCGACGAGGCGCTCGTGCTGGGCACGGTGGACGTGCGCCAGGGACCGCTGCGGCAGGCCTGGCTCCGCGGCTACCGGCACGAGGAGGGGCACGCGCACGTGCACGGGGCCAACCTGGGGCTGCCGTGGTCGCTCTACGAGGCCGTGGGCGGGTTCCCGCCGGTGGCCGAGCACGAGGACGTCGGCCTGGCCGAGGCCGTGCGGGCCCTGGCGGGGGAGCGCGACGGCGGTGACGGCCGCCGGGTGCGCGTGATCGCCACCGACACCACCCGCGTGCTCACCTCGTCCCGCCTGGAGGGGCGGACCCCCGGCGGGTTCTCCGGGTACCTCAAGGCGGTGGGCCGGCCCGGGTGAGGCCGGCCGT
>NZ_JASDCZ010000140.1:0-5708 GCF_030407635.1 Micrococcus sp. APC 4021 | reverse complement strand
GGGCTCCTTCACGGGGCTGGGGCGTCGGGCCGACGTCGCGGGCGGGGTGCCTCGCGCGGCGGACGGCCGGGGGACGGACCAGGTGGGCCCTGAGCGAGCGGCGTCGGTTCGACGCCGAAGGGCGCCGCGGGTGTGCGGCGCGTCCACAGCACAGTACACGCCACCGTGTCCGACGTCACCCGGGTGGGCGTGGATCTCGGCTCAGAAGGGGTGACGGGTGCGGGGGGAGCGCGTAGCGTTCATCGGGGTCCGGACGACGTCGGCCGCGCAATGGGGCGCGGCCCTCCGCGCGTCGGTCGGGCCGCGACACACCCCTGCCCACCGGACCACGAGGACGCTCAATGACGAGGATCCCCGCCGAGGACGAGGCCGTGACGGCGCCGTCCTCCCCGCTCGACAACGCCCTGGCCCAGCTCTCCGCCGCCGTGAAGACGCTCGGCTACGACGAGGGCCTGCACCAGATGCTCGCCGCCCCCCGCCGCGAGATGGCCGTCTCCATCCCCCTGCGCCGCGACGACGGCTCCACCGAGGTGCTCCGCGGCTACCGCGTGCAGCACAACTTCTCCCGCGGCCCGGCCAAGGGCGGCGTGCGCTTCAGTCAGGACGTGGACCTGGACGAGGTCCGCGCGCTGGCCATGTGGATGACCTGGAAGTGCGCCCTGTTGGACGTGCCCTATGGCGGCGCCAAGGGCGGGGTGGCCATCGACCCCCGCCAGTACTCGAAGGCCGAGCTCGAGCGCGTCACCCGCCGCTACACCTCCGAGATCCAGCCGATCATCGGCCCCGAGGTGGACATCCCCGCCCCGGACGTGGGCACGGACGAGCAGACCATGGCCTGGATGATGGACACCTACTCGGTGAACGTCGGCCACACCACGCTCGGCGTGGTCACCGGCAAGCCCGTCTCGCTCGGCGGCTCGCTGGGCCGCGCCTCCGCCACCTCGGCGGGCGTGGTCCACGTGGCGCTCGCCGCGCTCGAGCACCTCGGCATCGAGCCGTCGCAGGCGACGGCGGCGGTCCAGGGCTTCGGCAAGGTCGGCGCCGGCACGGTCGAGCTGCTCGAGGCGGCCGGCGTGAAGGTCGTGGCCGTGTCCGACCAGTACGGCGCCGTGCGCGACGACGAGGGCCTGCACTACGACGCCCTGCAGAGGCAGCTCTGGGACACCGGCTCCGTGAAGGACACCCCCGGCACCGCGTCCATGGACGCGGACGAGCTGCTCGAGATGGACGTGGACCTCGTGGTCCCGGCCGCCGTGCAGTCCGTGCTGACCGAGGAGAACGCCCCGCGCGTGCGCGCCCGGCTGGTGGTGGAGGGCGCCAATGGCCCCACCACGGGCGAGGCCGACCGCATCCTCTCCGAGAAGGGCGTCCTGGTCGTCCCGGACATCCTGGCCAACGCCGGCGGCGTGATCGTCTCCTACTTCGAGTGGGTCCAGGCGAACCAGGCCTACTGGTGGAGCCGCGAGGAGGTGGACGAGCGCCTGAAGCGGCGCATGGTCGCTGCGTGGCAGGCCGTGCTGGCCACCTCCGAGAGTCGCCGCGTGAGCCTGCGGGAGGCCGCCACCCTGACCGCTGTCCAGCGCGTGGCCGAGGCCCACCGCACCCGCGGCCTCTACCCGTGACGGGGGGCGGCCCCGCCGCCTGACCCCGTCCGGCCGCCCGAGCGCGGCCCCGCTGCCCGACCGCGGGCCGGCGGCCCGGAACCCCCGGAGGTTCCGGGCCGTCGTCGTGGGCGGACTCGTCCCTGATGTGCCCCCGGCCCGTGACGTCCGTCTCTATTTCGAATTTTGACGATCGAGCGTGGACGGACCGCCCGGATGATGTTTGAATTTGAAACAAGTTCGGAGGCCACGGAGCCATCGCCCCCCGCGACGACCCACCCCGGACGCACCAGACAGACCCGCTGAGAAGGGGCACCCCATGCACGCCATCACCCCCGGAACCTGGAACCTGGACCCCGCGCACTCGGACGTCGACTTCGTCGTCCGCCACGCCGGCATCTCCAAGGTCCGCGGCACCTTCCACGCCGTGGAGGGCCAGCTCGTCATCGCCGAGGAGTTCACCCAGTCCTCCGTCGAGGTGACCGTCGACGTCGCTTCCATCAGCACCAAGAACGAGGGCCGCGACGCCCACCTGCGCTCCGCCGATTTCTTCGACGTGGAGCAGTTCCCCACCATGACCTTCCGCTCCACCGAGGTCCGCGGCGAGCCCGAGGAGTTCACCCTGGTCGGCGAGCTGACGCTGCACGGCGTCACCCAGACCGTGGAGCTCGAGGCCGAGTTCGGCGGCCAGGACAAGGATCCCTTCGGCGTGACCCGCGTGGGCTTCGAGGCCACGGGCGAGATCTCCCGCAAGGACTTCGGCCTGACCTGGAACGCGGCCACCGAGGCCGGCGGCCTCCTGGTATCGGACAAGGTGAAGCTCGAGATCGGCGCCGCCTTCGTGCTGCCCGAGGCCGACGCCCAGGCCTGAGCCTGAGTCGACCTCGCGCGTCGAGACCGGGTCCCTCGATGAGGGGCCCGGTCTCCTCGTAGGGTGGGGCCCATGATGGCTTCGAAGACCCCGCACCAGAACGTCACGTTCGACCTGCCCACCAAGGACGCCGGCCAGGACGGCGACCGGACGGGCCACGGCTACCTCGCGCTGCCCGCCGCCGGGAAGGGCCCCGGCGTGATCGTGATCCAGGAGTGGTGGGGTCTGGTGGACCACATCAAGGACGTGTGCGACCGCCTCGCCGACCTCGGCTTCGTCGCGCTCGCCCCGGACCTCTACGGCGGCTGGATCGCCCACGACGGCGACGAGGCCGGCGAGATGATGCAGAACCTGCCCGCCGAGGAGGGCGCCCGCCAGCTGGCCGGCGCCGTCGACTGGCTGCTCGCCCGGGACGAGGTGACCTCGCAGACCGTGGGGGCGATCGGCTTCTGCATGGGCGGCGGCTTCGTGCTCGCCCTCGCGGCCCAGCAGGGGGACAAGGTCTCCGCCGCCGTGCCGTTCTACGGCGTGGGCCAGGGCGTGCCCGGCGACTTCTCCGGCGTCACCGCCGCCGTCCAGGGCCACTACGCCGAGCAGGACGACTCCTTCCCCGTCGAGGACGCGCGGCAGCAGGAGCAGCAGATCCGTGAGGAGTCCGGGGCCGACGTCGAGTACTTCTACTACGACGCCCCGCACGCCTTCCACAACGACGAGAACCCCCAGGGCAACCACCGGCCCGAGGCCGCGGCCCTCGCCTGGGACCGCGCCGTCTCCTTCCTGAAGGAGAAGGTCCGCTGAGCGGCTCCCGTGGCGGCCGGGGCGGGAAGTCCCGCGCGAGCAGGGGCGGCCCCGCCCGGTCCACCCGCTCCGGCGGGCGCGGCGTGGCCAAGGGCGTGAAGCCCGCGGGCCGTGCCGGGGGCGAGGGCCGGCGTCGTCCCGCGCCCGCGCCGCCGGCCGACCTGCCCGTCCCGCCCGAGACCCTCTTCCTGGCCACCATCCCCGGGGCCACGCCGTCCACGTGGGTGGAGCGGTTCACCACGCGCCAGCGCACGGTGCAGCTCGTCAACCACGACGACGCGGCCCAGCTGGCCCACCTCGCCCACGACGACGCCGGTCAGCCCCGCCACTTCCTGCCGCAGCTGGGCTACGTGCGGCGCCGGCGCGACGTGTCCGCCGAGGAGTTCCTGCGCGCCGGCGACGTCGACCCGCGGCACGTGCACCTCGTGGGCGTCTACTCCGAGCTGCCGGTGGTGTGCGTGGGCAGGGACCACCTGCTCGCCGCGTGGGACGTGGACGCGGACGGCCCGGTGCCGCCCGCCGAGCTCGACCCGGACGAGGAGCTGGATCCCGCCCGCTTCGCCCCGGCCCCCAGCGCGGAGCCGATGGACGCCGCCGAGCTGCCCGGCGCGGGCGAGCGGATGGCCCTGGAGATCGCCGCGTCCGGCGCCGGCCACGTCGTGCTGCCGATGTCCGTGGCCCGCATGTTCGGCCGCAAGGACGTGATCGTGCTGCCGCTGGCCTCCACCCTCGACGACACCGTGGGCCTGTCCCGCGCCGACCGCGAGGCCGCCGCCACGCGGTCCGCGCTCGCGGACGAGCAGGCGCGGGCCCAGGCCGAGGCGGGCGCCGCCGTCGTCGATGGGGCGGATCCCGCGGGTCAGGGCGACGACGACGCCCGCCACCCCGGCTGGGACGTCGCCCTGGCCTGGCTCAAGGCGGCCGACTCGGAGCTCGTGCAGGCGTTCGTGGGGGTGGCGCGCGGGCGGCGGGGCGCCAGCTCGCGCTGAGGGCGGGCGCGCCTATGCTCGGAATGAGCCGCATCACACTCAAGGAGGGCGCATGTCCGAGCATCAGCAGCACGTCGGCCGCCGGGACCCCCGGATCAGCGACGAGGCCATCGAGCGCGGCCGCCGCGCCCACGAGCTCGACCGCGCGCACGTGTTCCACTCGTGGAGCGCGCAGCGCGACCTCACACCCATGACCATCCTCGACGCCGAGGGGTCGTGGGTGTGGGACGGCGAGGGTCGGCCCATGGTCGACTTCAGCGGGCAGCTCGTCTTCACGAACGTCGGCCACCGCCACCCGAAGATCGTGGCCGCGATCCGGGAGCAGGCCGAGACGCTCGCCACCGTGGCCCCGCAGCACGTCAACGACGCCCGGTCCGAGGCGGCCCGGCTGATCACGGAGCGGCTGCCGGAGTCCATCAACCACGTGTTCTTCACGAACGCGGGCGCGGAGGCCAACGAGCACGCGGTGCGGATGGCACGCCTGCACACGGGCCGGCACAAGGTGCTCTCCGCGTACCTCTCGTACCACGGCGCCACGCGCCTGACGGCGAACCTGACCGGCTCCCTGCGGCGCGTGGGCTCGGACTCGGCGTCCGACGGCGTCGTGCACTTCCAGCCCGCGTACACGTACCGCTCCGCGTTCGGCTCGGAGAGCGACGAGCAGGAGGCCGAGCGCGCGCTGGCCCACCTGCGCGACGTGATCGAGCTCGAGGGCCCCTCCACCGTGGCCGCCGTGATCCTCGAGGCCGTCCCCGGCACCGCGGGCATCTTCCTGCCGCCGCCCGGCTACATGGCCGGCGTCAAGGAGCTGTGCCGTGAGCACGGGATCCTGCTGATCATCGACGAGGTCATGGTCGGCTTCGGCCGCGTGGGCGAGTGGTTCGGCCACCAGCTGACGGGCGTCACCCCGGACATCGTCACGTTCGCCAAGGGGGTCAACTCCGGGTATGTGCCGTTGGGCGGCGTCGCCATGAGCGACGACGTCTACGAGAGCTTCGCGACCACGCCCTACCCCGGCGGCCTGACCTACTCGGGCCACCCCCTCGCGTGCGCGGCCGCCGTCGCCGCGATCACCGCGATGGAGGAGGAGGGCATGGTCGCCCACGCGAAGCGCATCGGCGAGGAGGTCATCGGGCCGCGCCTGGCCGAGATCGCCGCGGCCCACCCGAGCGTGGGCGACGTGCGCGGCGCCGGCGCGTTCTGGGCCGTCGAGCTGGTGAAGGACCGGCAGACCCGGGAGCGGCTGGCCCCGCTCGGTCAGGTCGCGCCCGTGATGGGGCGGATGATGGCCGAGGCCAAGGACCGCGGGCTGCTGCTGTTCATGGCCGAGAACCGGTTCCACCTGTGCCCGCCGCTGAACATCTCGGACGAGGACCTGCGCTTCGGCCTCGACGTGCTCGACCAGGTCCTCGCCCTCGCCGACGAGGAGGTCGCGGCCGGCTGACGGGA
>NZ_JASDCZ010000014.1:0-28474 GCF_030407635.1 Micrococcus sp. APC 4021 | reverse complement strand
GGGTTCTTCTCGTCGATCATGGTCATGATTCTTACCGTTCCTCTCGGTACGGCTTACACAGACCATCTGACACGCCCGGAGAGGCCCGCTCGTCTCATCTCAGCCCGTACCCCGTGGCAAGAACCTCATGACCCACAACATCTAGGGCTGGGTGACTCCGGGTGCCCACACCACCCGGGCACGACCGTTCTGGTGGTCGCCTACAACCACGCTCCCTACGTCATCGAGACACTGGAGAGCATTCGACGCCAGACCGTGCCTCCGGTCCGAGTCCTCATCGCCGATGACGCATCCCCGGGAGATGACACCGCCGAGGTCATCCGACAGTGGCTCGCAGACGCGCCGTCGTCGTTCGAGTTCCATCCCAATGCCATCAACATGGGGCTGAATCCGACCCTTAACCGACTGCTGGACAAAGTGGACACCGAATTCGTCACCTACATCGCAGGTGACGACACCATGCGCGAAGATCGCATCGCGGTCCACGAGAAGCTCCTGCGGGCCGCTCCAGATGATGTCGTTCTTGCCTACAGCGACGCCGCGGTGATCGACGAGAACTCTTCGGTGCTCCACCCGTCCTCGCGCGTCGAGTTTCCATGGCCGGACGAACCGCAACGCAGCGAAGACACCCTCGCCTGCCTTGTCGGTTCCAACTGGATCCCGGCTGCGTCGTTCTTCATGCGCACAGCTGTTCTTCGCGAGGAGGGCGGCTACGCTGAAGACCTCTTCTACGAGGACTTTGAGCTCCTCACCCGTCTGGCGGCGCGATATCGCTTCACCTACACGGAGGAGCCCCTCGTTGCCGTCAGGCGGCTGGCAACCTCTCTGGGCGCAGTGGGGTTCGCGCATGACAGTCCCCGTTTCGTCCGGTCCATGTTCGCGGCCTTGCGCAATGCAGAGCACGGCACGTCGGAGGAGGCCCGAGAACTTGCGCGATCACATCGGTGGGAGCTGACCAAACGGGCCGCACGTATCGGCATGCCATTCCGCGAGGTGGTGGCAATGTTCCAGGACAGCTGGCGTGGCGCAGCGACGCCGGCCCACGCGGCCGCCCACCTTGCTCGAATGATCGGGCAGCGAGTGGCCAGCTGAGGGGGCACGAGCCTCTCCAAGGCAGGCCCCAGGGTGGACAGGGCCCGCTTAGAGCGGAGCGGGGCCGATGTGTTGGAGCAAGTGGTCGGCGCGACGCTGGGTCGTCGTTTCGAAATCGTTTGTCGCTACGAGGTCGAGACCTGCCTGCCGTGCACGAAGGAGTGCCTCGGGGTCATCGATGAGAGATCGCAGAATCTCCACCATGCCGTCGATGTCTCCCCTCGGCACCGCCCAGCCCACACCATGGCGCCGCACGAGCGGGCTCAGCGTGGCGTTCGCGTAGCCGAGCACCGGTGCACCTGATCCCAGGGACTCGAAGTAGGTACAGGACGGGTCGCCCTGGAGGTGGGGCAGCAGCATGAGGTCGACGGTGTCCCGTACGTCGTTCAGCCACTCGGTGCGGTAGTCGCGGAATCCACGGAACTGGACCCAGCCTTCCGCGCGGTCCTGCAGTGTCTCGCGCATTGGCCCGGTCCCCAGAAAGGCCATCTCCACCGGCAGACCCGCCCGGCGTGCCCGATGGGCGACTTCAAGAGCGTACTCAGGGCCCTTGATCGGGTCCAGTCGACCGGAGAAGGCCATGCGAAGAGGACCCTCGCCGTCCCATGCCCGAACGGCACGCGCGGCTGCGACGTCTGCGGCGTAGATTCGATGGTCCATGAAGGCCAGCGGGGTGGCTGACTGCTTACCATAGGCCCGGAAGGCAGCAGGTCCGTTGCACTGGAGAGATCTCGCTTTCCGAGCCTGTCTGCGTAACCCGGCCTCGACACGAAGGAGTCCGACCGCTGCACGAGCGAGCGGGATTCCGGAGGACGTCGCACGGTGAATGCCGAGACGGATGCCGTAGTCCACCTCGGCCGTCAGTACTGCGGGCGTACGGGCTTCGGTCATCCCTCTCCAATGGGGTGCCAGGAGACCCAGCGTCAGGTCCAGGCCCAGGGAATCGATCTCAGCCGGGACGGGCTGAGCTTTGACGATGTCGAAACCCAGGCTGTCGACGTCTGCGGTCACGTAGGCCAGTGGGAGCGGTTCGGGGATGTCATTCACCGCAGGCGCGAGGACGATGACCCGTCCTGGCCAACTGCGAGCCAGCTCAGTCAGGCCCGAGAATCCGCGCGCCTCCATGGCAACCAGGCCACCGGAAGAGAGGATCGGACCGGGTAGCACGTATCCGAGCCGAGGGCCCGGTGTAGACGGCACATTGAGACCGAGAGACATCAGGCGCTTCCTTCCCCGTACCGGTCCCCGGGCACGGCGAGCCATTCCGGCAAGAGGAGTGCGGACTCAGAGTACGGATAGTGGCGTCCAAAAAACAGCGGCGCTACGACCCTGCGCGGTCGCTGCCCGGGGGGTCGAGAGGAGGCGAGGTAACCGCCCCAGTACGAAAATGTAGAATTAGCCAGGATCAGGTTATCCGCGCTCGAGACCTGGGCCAGGTCTTGGAACATGTCATGTGGCGAAGGCATCACCCGGACATCGCCGCCCGCAAACAGGTCCGACAGATGGGTCACGCACCAGTCGGGATCGTCGGAGACGAAGACCACCGGCGCCCCTCCCGGGGAGTCGATTTCTTCGATCGCCACCCGCACGAATTCACGAACGTCGAATCCGTAATGACGCCGGAATTCTGGGTTGCTGTAGTAGTCGCCGCGCCGCACGTTCACCACCGTGGCCCCCGGCGTGACGGTGCCCCAGCGATCGCTGAAGGCCGACCCCTGGAGGAGCATGTCCCGGCAGAACTGCTTCAGGTCCGGGTAGAGGAAATCCACATTGATCTCGTGACCCCATTCCACGGTCCGTGACTGGAAGAAGGAAACCTTGTCCTCCGTCACCGTTAGTTCGCGAAGTCGCGGGAATTCCTGGAGCCACGGTTCCATTTTGGGCTTGTACCTCACAAGCCAACTCACCCCGGTGGACCGTTGACGAGCCCACGCGGTCACCCACAGGAAGAGAAAATTCCCACCGTTCATGGGTTCATTTCCCCAGATCACGTACGGCTGACGTCGGCGGATCGGAGCCACACCGCGTGCGATGGCATCTCTGACGACTTGCTGCACAGGGTGATCATATCCGGCTTCTGCTCACACTGAGGGGATCCTGTACACCCACCGTGCGTACCCCTCAGACAGGACCCTCTGCTCCCGATAGCATCACAGCATGAAGGGCATCATCCTCGCCGGCGGCACGGGCTCCCGGCTGCATCCCATTACCCACGGCATCTCGAAGCAGCTCGTCCCCGTCTACGACAAGCCGATGATCTACTACCCGCTGTCCACCCTCATCCTCGCGGGCATCAGCGACATCCTTGTCATCACCACCCCACACGACGCGGAGCAGTTCCAGCGCCTCCTCGGCGACGGTTCCCAGTTCGGCGTCTCTCTGACCTATGTGCAGCAGCCTTCCCCAGACGGCCTTGCCCAGGCTTTCATCCTCGGTGAGGACCACATCGGCGACGAGCATGTCGCGCTCGTCCTGGGGGACAACATCTTCTACGGCCCGGGCATGGGCCAGCAGCTGCGCCGTCACACTGAGGTCGACGGCGCCACCGTGTTCGGTTACTGGGTCGCCGACCCGACGGCCTACGGCGTTGTGGAGTTCGACACCGAGGGGAAGGCCGTCTCACTGGAGGAGAAGCCGGCCCACCCCAAGTCGAACTACGCCGTCCCGGGGCTCTACTTCTACGACAACGACGTTGTCGAGATTGCCAGGAGTTTGAAGCCCTCAGCCCGCGGCGAGCTGGAGATCACGGACGTGAACCGCACCTACCTCGCGCGCGGCGCCCTGAACGTCGAAGTCCTCCCCCGCGGGACGGCGTGGCTCGACACCGGCACTTTCCACGACCTCAACGACGCGTCCAACTTCATTCGCACGGTCGAGTCCCGCCAGGGACTCAAGGTCGGTTCTCCTGAGGAAGTGGCGTGGCGCCAGGGGCTCCTTACAGATGAGCAGCTTCAGGAACGAGCCCAGCCACTGGTGAAATCCGGCTACGGCCGCTATCTGCTCGACCTGCTCAACACCGCAAGATGAGCATGGAAACCGTCGTGCGCGCACGAGGACATCACACCGACGCCGTCATCGTGACGGCCCTGATCGTGGCCCTTGTGGTCCTCCCCGCGATTGTTGCAGGCACCGCCGGTGCGCTCTGGATTCCTCACAACGACTCGTGGGCTCATTCACGGATCGCCGCTTCGTTTGCCGAGACCGGCCGGGTGCATCTCGTCGGATTCAACCGGGCCTCGATGGTCGGGATGATGGTGCCCCTAGGTTCGCTTGCGTCCAGCGTCGTCGGCCAGCATGTGTTCGTGATGCTCTGCGGAGCCGCCATGATCGGCTTCTCTTACGGCACGGCGCGACGGGTTCTGCCGAGGGGCCGCTCGTTGCTGGTCGCGGCGTTGGTCGGAGTAGCTCCAGGCTTTGCACTGCTGTCGACGTCCTACATGACTGATGTCCCGATGATGGCGGGCATTGCGGGTGGTCTGTACTTCGGTGCCCGTTACCTCGACGGCGGCGGCGTCCTCAACCTCATCGGGAGCATGGCGTTTGGGCTGTGGGCGACCACGGTTCGAGAGCAGGGCCTGGCAGCAGTGGCGGCGGTCGCGGTGACCGCCTGGCTCGTTCGACGGGACAGACGGCGCGTCATTTTCGTCGCCTCCCTCGTCACGCTGGTCGCTATCGCCGCCTTCGAGGTCTGGCGCCGGTCACAGCCAGGTGACGATCCGCCCATGGTCGATCCCACAGTTGGAGGCGCGGTGCGGGCCCTCGCAATGGGGGTCATGACCTTGATGTTCGTGTGTTCTCCGGCGGTCCTACTCGGCGCCTCAAAGCCGCGCTCCGCCGCGGCCTGGTCTTTCGGCACGGCAGGTGCCCTCACTACGGCAGGGCTAGTGTTCCTCCTCGGGCGGGGCGCCCTGCTGGGAAATTACCTGGCCGCCGACGGCGCCTACATGGCCATGTCCCACGGCGCACGTGACACGGTGCCGGGCTGGCTTCTCTGGTGCGCCGCAGGGCTGGCGATCCTCGCCGGCACCACGGTGGCGGCTCTGTGTGGCGATGTCGTGGCGCGTGCACGTCGTCGCCCAGGCCGTCCATGGCGACCGGCTGGTCAACCCGTCGTCCTGCTCATGGCCTCGTTCTTGCTGATCTACCTCGCGGGCATCACAGTGCAGACGTTCTCGGGCCAGGCGATGTTCGAGCGGTATCTCTACCCGCTCATCGTGCCCCTGAGTGTGCTGGTGCTTCGGGCCACACGGACCCGGGCGGCCCAGAGGGCCGCCGCCGCGACGGCCGCCCTCATCGTCGTGGCCTCCACTGCCCTGGTGACTCTTCATACGTGGTCGAGCACGGGCGTCGTGTGGCAGGCGGCGGAGGAGCTCGTGGCGGAGGGGCTGGCGCCGCAGGACGTGGACGCCGGATTCGCCTGGGTAGGGCTGCACTCGAACGTGGGCGTAGCAGAAGATCCGGCTCGATCAGACGTCGTCGGCGGGTGGGCTGCACTCTTCTCCGACTCGCGTCAGTGCGCCGTCGTGTCCATGGGAGACCCCGTGGCAGCCACGGAACCCGTTCGGACGATCACCTACACGAAGTACCTGTTCTTCGGACAGGACCGTGTGGTCATCGAGCGCCTGGACCCCTGCCGCTGACGACGGCGCGGACCAAGCGGTCGCGGACTCTCGCGCCGACCGCTTCCCAGGTCAGGCGCGCTGCGTGCTGTGATGCGCGGCGCCCCGCCTCCTTGGCCACAGCCGGGTCCGCCAGACGCAGCATGGCTTCACTGACCCCCCCTGGGTCTGACGGATCCACGACGATCCCACCGTCGCCGATCATGTCTGAGGCCCCGCCCACAGTGGTCCCGATGGAGGGAATGCCCATGCGGCCGGCCTCCGCGTACACGATGCCTGCGGGCTCGAGTCGGCTGGGCACGACGAGACACGTGGCTTCGGCGAAGAGGCGTCCCAGTCGCTGTTGCGCCGCCGGCTCTGAGATGGGCAGGAGCCCGTGCACCACGACCCCGTCAGCATCGATGTTGGGGACACCCGCGCCGACCAGGTGGAGGAGGGCGTCGGGGTACAGGTCGCGCACCTGCGCAAAGGCCTTGACCACGGCGTCGCCGCGTTTACGTTCCCAGTCGTGGCCGACGAAGAGGAACCGCGGCGAACTCCAATCCTTGTCCGTGGAAGGCTGCCCCTCTCGATTGACGCCCAGCCCCGTCACCGTGATCCACTCGCGAGGAATTCCGTAGTCGTAACTGATGGAGTCAGCGACCCAGGATGTAGCCGCGAAACAGATGCCCGCCTTCTCGTAGACGCTCTGCTGTAGGCGCCGTCGTCCGTCGACGAGAGCTGGCGGCAGGTCAGGAAACGGGCCCCACGCGTGCTCGACCGCCTGGGCGATCGTCATATCCTCGAAAGTGGCGAGTCGTCGGTGGTGAACTCGGTAGCCCGTGCCGATCTGGAGGACGGCGTCCACATGGCGGGGAACGCGGTACAGTGCAGTCAGCTCCACCAGGCGGGCGTAGGCAGCACTCTCACGGCCAAGCGTCAGCAACTCGTCGGCCGTCGGGCGAAGCCGTTGTGCCGTCACCCGAGTCCAGACTCGAGCGGCAGTGGACGGCGGGGTCAGGTCCACCGGCACCACCCGGACTCCCGCCGCCTCGAGGCCCCGGATGAGACCCGCCGGAGTGCCAGACCAAGACTGGGGGTCAGTCGGGTCCCCCGGGTATGTGACGGCTACGGTGAGTGTCACCCCGGGATCGTTGGCTCGCATGTGGCCATTACACCAGACGCCGAGGGATGCTCATCGCTGTCCCGCAATTCGCGGCAGATTCGTGAGCGCATTGCGAATTCGTTGGCTGAACTCCACTTCGGAAAACTGCTCGGCGTGCGCCTGCATCGCCGCGCGGTCCCAGTCATGCGCCAGTAGACGTTCCACCCCGCCGGTCACCGCATCCACCGTCGCCTCGTCCACGAATACCCCGTTCACGTCGTCCACGATGGTGTCCAGGTAGCCGCCGGCGCGCAGCGCCACGGTGGGCACGCCCCACGCGCTCGCCTCGAGCGGCGTGATGCCGAAGTCCTCGTGGCTCGCGGCGATCAGCGCCGTCGCGTGTGCGTACGCCCACCGCAGCTGCGCGTCGGTGAGGTCCTGGCCGAACACCACGTCCTCCCCCGCCATCGCACGCAGTCGGGCCTCCTCGGGGCCCTTGCCGATCACCACGAGCGGCCACCCCGAACGGGCCGCTGCCTCGATCGCCACGTCCACGTGCTTGTACGGCATGAGCCGCGCGACCGACAGCAGGAAGCCCTCCTCCGCCAGCCGCTCTGCACCGGGGATCGGCTCCTGCGGGCCCTCCGTGCTCACGGAGTGCGGCGGGAACACGAGGTCCACGCCGTCGAGCTCGTAGACGTCTTCGATCCGCTCCCTCACCACCGTGGAGTTGGCCACATAGCGCGATCGACGCCGGACGGCCGCGCGGTCCCACCTGCGCAGGCCCGGGCGCAGCACGCGGGCGATCCGGCCCTTGATGCTGTCCCGACCGTCCTCGCCCAGGTAATCGTCCAGCAGGTACACCCAGCGCGCCGGGGTGTGGCAGTAGACGAGCGTGGCGCCGTCGTAGCGGAATCCATGCGCCCAGCCGGACGTCGAGACGACGGCGATCGGCTCCTTCACGCGCATCAGCGAGGAGGCCAGGGGCAGGAGCGGCAGGGCCCGCCGCGGGTCCTTCCGCAGCAGCCCCGCCCGGTTGAGCGGTGAGGTGATGATGTGCGCGTCCTTGAACTCCGGGAAGGTCCCCTCGGGGTCGTAGAACGTCGTGTAGATGGGCGCGTCCGGCCACATCCGGTGCAGGGCGAGCACCACCCGTTCCGCCCCGCCCTTCTGGGTGAGGTAGTCGTGGGCGATGGCGATCCGGCCGCGTGTCATGTCGGTCATGGTGCTCCCCTCAGAACTGTCGGCGGGCACGCCCCGGCCGAGTGCGTCCGGTCTCCGCGGCGGCTTCGACCTGCAAGGCAATCAGTTTTCGTGCGACCGGGGCTGGCAACACGGCAGCGGCACGCTCGACGACGGCGGAGCTGTACTGGATCGTGCGCTCCGTGCTCAGAGCAGCCACCGCCCGCACGGCGGCGCCCCACGGCCCGCCCGGGGCGCGGTCCCCGCCGAGTGCGTCCGCCCCGTGCTTGGCGATGAAGATCTGCCGGGCGGACCCGGAATGCAGAGCCCGGCGCGCCTTGGTGTAGGTGGTGACCGCCGCCGCGTGGTGACGGGTCTCCAGCTCCGGCCGGATCTCCACCGGATACCCGGCGACGTGGAGGCGGTAGCCGAAGTCCACGTCCTCCCAGCCATAGCGGCGGTAGTCGGGGTCGTAGCCGCCGAGCTCCTCGTGGAGGGCGCGGGGGACGGACACGTTGCCCGCCCAGTGCCGCCACTGCCGCTCTGCCGGAAGGGCATAGGCATGGCGACGGTGCGCTTCGTCCTGGGCGTCACCGTAGACGCGCTGATAGGCGGAGTCCGGGAGGACATTGGCCGTCAATCCGATCACCCCGCCAGGCCCGCCCGCGTGCGCGGCCACGTGGTCCCGGATGTAGTGGGGTCCGGGCTCCAGGTCGTCGTCGGCGCGGATGAGGATGCGACCGGACGTCGCGTCGGCACCTGCGTTGAGCGCAGCGACCCGTCCGCGGTTCTCCCGGAAGACGGTCCAACTCAGGTCCAGGCCCGGATGTTCCGCGGCCAACTGGGCGAGCACCGCTTCCGACCCGTCCACATCCCCGTCCACGACCACGTGGACCTCGAACGGCGGGGCGTCCTCCTGCGCGGTGAGGGCGCCGATCAGGCGCGGCAGCCGCTGGGCTCCGCCCCGGCTGGGGACGATCACGCTGGCCTCGGGGGTCAGGGGCGTCTCGGTCATGAGTCCTCCGCGGGGATCATAGGGACAGGTCATCCAGGAGCTCGGCGACGGCGGCGCGGCCGGCCTCGGGAGAGAACAGCGACTCCCAGCGGCGTCGCTGGGAGTGGGCCACCGCCCCCAGATCGATCGCTCGTACCGCCCGCAAGCAATTCGCGAGTGCGGCAGCGTCGCGCTGCGGAACAACGAAGGGGTGATCGCTGCCGACCACCTCGGGAACGGCCCCCGCATCGGAAGCCACCACCGGAACGCCCGCCGCCATCGCCTCGGCCGTCACCAGGCCGAAGACCTCGGCCCACTGCGACGGCACGGCCAGCACGTCCACGGAGGCCAGGAACTCACCGCTGTCCTGCCAGCCGAGCACCTGGACGTCCTCACCGGCTGCCTTCAGGGCGGTGGCGAGCCGCTCGGCTTCGTCCTCCGCCACGAATCGGCTCTCCCCCGCGACGCGGAACACGAAAGCACCCGGGTCGGTCTTCCGCAGCAGCGCGGCGGCCTCCAGGAGCGTCACGATGCCCTTGTCCTCGGACAGCCGGCCGAGGAAGCCCACGGTCACCGGATCATCGGCACCGCGGGCCCGCCGTGTCTGCGGCGCCGTCGGGGCCGGAACCCAGTTGTGGAGCACGCGCGCCCCGCGGATGCGGTCCGCCGCGAATCGGGACGGCGCGAGGACCGCGAGCGCACCGGGACGCGCCAGGGCGGAGAACACCCGCAGAACCGGCTTCTCGGGTACCTGATGCAGGTGCACGATCCGGCGCGGCCGGCCGGCCAGCGCCGTGGCCGGCAGCAGCCCGTTGCACCACACGACGTCGTCCCCGCCGCGGCCTCGGTCCCAGGCCCGGAGAGCGCGCAGATACCCCAGTCGTCCGGGCCCACCCACACGGACCACGTCGAAGCCGTCCGCGGCCAGGCGATCGGCGGTCTCGGCCGGGTGGGCCGGAGCCACGACGCCCACGTCCCGCCCCAGCTCGCGCAGGGCCGTGGCGAGGTGGTGCAGCATCACCTCGCCGCCACCCACTTCGCCCTGGTTCGCCAGGATCCAGATGCGACCGGTCATCGGGCCGGCTCCAGGGATCGGGGATGTCCGGTCCGCGCGTCCACGACGGAGCGGACGCGGGTCAGCCCCCGCTTGGCCGCGCGGCCGAGGTGCTCCTCGCCGTACCTCTGCAGGGCCCAGGCGAGCACGGAGACCACGGCCAAGGCCACGAGCATGGCCATGTTCCGGCCTACGTATGGCCATAGAGCATGGATGACCAGATAACCGGGAATGACGTGGATGATGTACAGGGAGTAGCTGATCCGGCCGTAGAACTGGAAGGGCGGCGTTGTGAGGAGCCACGTCCTTCGTCGGAGGGCCACAGCAGTGAACAGGGTCGCCGCTGCCAGCACCCAGAGACCAAGGGTCATGTCGCGCAAGACGAAGGGGCTCACGACAGCCGATGCATAGGCTGCGGCCACCGCTCGTCGGTGGCGACCCGTCTCCCGTGCCAGGAACACCACCATGCCCAGGACGAACATGGGCGCATACTCGGCAACAGTGATGTTGTTGACGAGTTTGACCCACGTGGGGTCCCCCGCTGGGCGTGGCGCCGCGGCCTGTGAAGTCACAGCCACCACCGTCCAGGACAACACAGACCAACCCAGGCATGCCCACAGGACCAGACGGTCCGACAGGCGACACCGGCTGAGGATGAGGAGGGTCAAGACAAGTGCGTAGAACTGCATCTCGACCGCCAGGGTCCAGTAGACGTCGACCACATCGTCGACCAGCAACCATCGTTGGACCATCGTGAGGTTGACGATGATCTGCCCCGGACTCAGCGAGTACCCCGGCACCTGAACGAGGGCGAGGATCACCACGGCGAATGCAAGCGAGAGCCAGTACGGCGGGTACAGCCGGGCGGCTCGGGAGATGACGAAATCGCTGGGACGCGAGGCCCGGCGCGCGGTCATGAGGATCACGAAACCGCTGATCATGAAGAACAGCTGGACCCCCGTGCCACCCCAGACGAAGTCATGAAAAGCGGGGGGATCGTCGCGGTAGTGGAAATTGTGCGTACCGCCGAAGTGCGAGAACACCACGGCCAGCGCCGCGATCCCCCGAAGGCCGTCCAGCTCCCGGAACCGGGGCCCCGGCACTCGCTTCTCGGCCGGGGCCACCGAGGCCGCCCCCGGCTCGTTCGGGCTCGCCGCGGTCACCGGTGCCCGCCCTTCCCCACCCGGCGCCCGAGCACCTCGAGGGTCGCCTCGGCGGTCGCCCGGGCCATGGTCTCCACGTCGCCCACGCGCACCTCGCCCGGGCCGTCGGCCGCGGCACGCATGACGGCGTCAGCGATGGCCGCCGGGGTGGTCTCGTGGACCAGGCGCTCAGGCGGCAGGATCTCTCCGTTGCCGCCCACGTCCGTGGCGACGGCGGGCAGGCCGGCGGCCGCGGCGTCGAGCAGGGTGTAGCTGAGGTTCTCCCACGCGGAGAGCTGCACCAGCACGTCGTGCTCGGCCATGGTGCCCCACGGCTCCACGAAGCCGGGCAGGTGGACCGCATCCGCGACGCCGAGGTCCTCGGCCTGAGCGCGCAGCTGCCCCTCCAGGGGACCCGAGCCGGCCAGCGTCACCCGCGTCCCGGGGTCGCGCTCCAGCAGGGCGGGCAGCGCCGCCACCAACCGGTCGAGGTTCTTCTCGGGCGCCAGCCGGGACAGGGAGAGGATCCGCAGCCCCTCCCCCGGTGCGCGCCGCTGCCCCGCGGCCGCGGCCCGCACCGCGGACACGTCCACCCCGTTGCGCACCACGGTGAGGGGCCCCCCCGTGCCCCACTTGCGCCGGAGCACGTCCGCGGTGGACTGCGCCACCGCGATCACGAGGTCCGTGCCGCGCAGCCGGGCGCGGTGCGCGGCGTTCTTCACCCGGGCCGCCGCGGCGCGGTTGTACAGCCCATCGTCCGGGGCGATCCCGTGCTCGGTGCTGAGCAGCGCCGGCGCACCGGCCCGCCGCACGGCCCGCCCCGCGCCCAGCGCCGTGAAGGCCGCGAGGTCGGCGTAGGCCAGGTGCGTGTGGACCGCGGCCGGGCGCAGGGTGCGCACCGCCGTCCGGAGCGTCCGCACCGAGGCGGCCAGGCCGGCGTCGGGCCCGACGTCCCCGGTGAACACCGCCGCGCCCTGCTCGCGGAGGCGCTCGGCGAGCGGCCCCTCGGGGCAGAGCACCGCCAGACGCAGGCCGGGCAGGCCCACGCGCGCGACGTCGAGGACGTGCCGGGCCACGCCGCCGAGGTCGGCGACGGGCACCACCCAGAGCGTCAGCGGGGCCGGAGTGGTCCTCGCGGCCTCGGGGATCACAGCCACTGCTCCAGGCGGTCCAGGGCCGTCCAGAAGCCCTCGCCGTTGTTGATGTGGCCCTGCCAGATCTCCGGGATGAAGCTCACCCCGGGGGCCAGGCGGTCCAGCTGCTCGCACAGCACGGGCCAGTCCACGTCGCCCTCGCCGATCTGCGGCCCCTCACCGTCCACACCGGTGGCGTCCACGAGGTGCAGGTGGATGGTGTGCGGGGCCAGCTTCTCCACCATCTCGGAGAAGGGGATCCCCAGGAACGTGGCCGAGAGCTTGGAGTGGGAGGTGTCCAGGCACAGCGGCACCCCCGTGGCCTCCACGAACGCCACGGTGTCGTCCGGGTCCATGAAGAGGTTGTGGTACTGCTGACCGCCCATCAGCCACGGGAACGGCGGCAGCGTCTGCGCGGCGATCCGGATGCCGGAGGTGTCCAGGCGCTGCACGGCCTCGGCGATGCGCTCGTACTTCGGCAGCCGCTCCTCCGGGCGGATGTGCCGGTCCAGGGTGAACCCGCCCATGGTGATGACCATGATGGGCTCCTCCTCGTTCGGGAACCAGCGCTTCAGGTCCCGGGTGATGTCGATCGTGCGCTGCACCTCGGCGATCGAGCGCTCCCACACGGCGTCGTCGTCGCTGGCCAGATCCACGAGGAAGTCACCGGAGAAGATGTCCGGCAGGTGCGTGGTGAAGCCCATCGGCATGGGCTCGCTGAACACCGAGTCGATGTCGATCTCGAGGTCCTTGTAGGAGAAGTGGAACTCCAGGAAGTCCGGGGTGCAGTCCTTCGTCAGCGCCTCGACGTCGTGGTAGCGCACCGGCAGGCCCCAGGGGCGCCGGAACTGGAACTGGCGCCCGGTGGGCACCGTGTCGGTGAGGTCGCCGGCGAAGAAGAAGTCGCCCTCGGCCATCTCGCGGTGCAGCGTGCGGCCGACCAGGCGCGGCAGCTCGTTGGGCTGCAGGCCGCGGCCCGGGGACTTCACGGTCACGTCGTCGGCGGTGATCGTGACGCCGGCCTGCAGCGGACGGGCCGCCACCAGGGACTTGGCCAGGTTGATGCGGTTCATCGCCTCGCCCGTGGAGACCACGCGCTCGGTCCCGACGCCGATCGACTCCTCGATGTCCCGGGTCTGCCGGACCATCTGCGCGAACTCCTCCGGCAGGAGGGAGACCTTGTGGTCGTTGCCCTCGAGCCCGCGGTCCACGGTGAAGTGCTTCTCGATGATCGCGGCGCCCCGGGCGACCGCGGCCAGGGCCACGTGGAAGCCGCGCTCGTGGCCCGAGTAGCCCACCGGCGTCTGCGCGATCTCCGCGAGCCGGTCCAGGTAGGCCAGGTTCACGTCCTTGTAGGGGGCGGGGTACGTGGACTGGGCGTGCAGCATCGCGAAGGGGACGCCGGAGGAGCGCACCAGGGCCGCCGCCTCGCGGATCTCCTCCTCCCGGGACATGCCGGTGGAGAGCACCATCGGCAGGCCGGAGGCGGCCGCGTCCCGCAGCAGACCGTGGTTCGTCAGGTCCGCCGAGGCGATCTTCACGCCGTCCACCGGGTACTCGCGCAGCACCCGCATGGACGGGGCGTCCCACGGGGTGCACATCAGGGCGACGCCGGCGTCCCGGACGTGGTCGAACACCCGCACCATGTCCTCGGCGGAGAGCGAGAACTTGGCCAGCTCGTCCAGGGTGCGCTGCGCCCCCAGGTCCTCGCCGGCGGTGGCCGCACCGGACTGCCGGTACAGGGCGTCCATGTCCCGCAGCTGGAACTTCACGGCGTCCGCGCCCGCCTCGACGGCCAGGTCCACGAGACGGCGGGCCAGGTCCACATCGCCCTGATGGTTGTTGCCGATCTCCGCGATCAGGAACGCCGGGTGGCCCTCCCCGATCCGGTGCCCGCCGATCCGCAGCTCCGCCTCCCGGTTGATCGCCAGGGCCGTCAGACGGCCGCGCTCGTCCAGCAGCGGCAGGTGCAGCGCCCCGGTGGGCAGGGCCTCGCGCATCTCGGCCGGGGAGGCGCCCAGGGGCGCCGTCACCGGGTCGCGATGGGCGACGTCGGCCGCGGCCACATCCAGCGACGCCTCCGGATGCGCCACCAGCCAGCGGCGCACGTCCCCGTCCGTCAGCGAGCCGACGAGGAAGCCGTGGGAGTCCACCACGAACACGGTGCGCTCGCGGTTGTCGGTCATCTTCTGCAGGGCGACCAGGAGCGAGTCCTTGGGGAAGACGAGGTAGGGGGTGAGCCTGCGTTCGATGATCACTGCGCGCCTCCGGGGGTGCGGTTCGGGCCGGTGGTGGGGGTCCCGGCGGTGCGCGGGGCACCGAGCTCGGGGCGGTGCCGGAGCACCTTGTGGACCGCCAGGTACTGGTCCATCTGCTGCTCGGCGAGGGCGAAGTCCAGCTCGGTGTCGATGTCCACGCCCTCGAGGTCGTCGAGTTCCAGCAGGCCGATCCGGCCGCCGAGCCGGTTGTGCAGCCGGTCGTAGACCCAGGGGCGCGTCACGTAGAGGGACCCGTTCTCGCGGAACCGCAGATCGGCGCGCGTCATGTCCTGCCGGCGCTTGCGCGCCGTGACGTCGAAGTCCGGGATCGGCTCCCCGTCGGGGTCCCCGGCGTGGCGCCACAGGAACGGGGACACCGGGACGACGCCGACCAGCGAGTCCACCCCCGTGTCCCGGAACTGCCGCACGGCGCGGTCCAGGGTGCCGGGCAGGCGCAGCGGGCTGGTGGCCTGGAGGAGCATCACGCCCTCCGGTTCGACGCCGGCCGCACGCTCGGCCGCGAGCACGTGCTCGATCACCGGCTCGGTGGGGGTCGAGTCCTGGGCCAGGTGGGCCGGGCGCAGGCCCGGGACGTCCGCGCCGTAGCGGAGGGCGACCTCGGCGATCTCGGCCGAGTCCGTGGAGACCACCACGTGCAGGTCCTCCCCCGCCTCGAGGGCGGCCTGGATGGTCCAGGCCACGAGCGGGTGGCCGCCCAGGAGGCGGATGTTCTTGCCGGGCAGCCCCCGGGACCCGCCGCGCACGGGGATGACGCACAGGATGCTCACGCGGACTCCTTCCAGACGTGTTCAGCGATCGCGGCCGCGGGGTCCGTGGTCGGCGAGGCCAGGGGCGGGGTGGGCTCCGGGACGCGGCCGGGCCGCCACCGGGTCATGCCGTAGCGCCGCCAGAACCCCTCCAGCCAGGCGGGCGGGTCCGGGTGGACGGCCCACGCGGGTCTGCCGGCCTGCGCGGCCTCGAGGATCCCGGTGGAGAAGACGGCGGCCACGGGCCCGCGGGTGGCGACGAGGGGCGCCCCGGCGTCGTCGATCCGCACGCCTGCCCTGCGCCAGGCCGCGTGCTGGCCGCGGGAGAGACGGTCCCGCTCGGCCGGGTGGGGGCGGTAGGCGGCGCCGGTGGCCCGCACGTACTGTTCGGCGGCCGCGGCGAAGTCCCGGCGGGGCAGCTCGGCGCCGTGCAGCTGGCCGAGGAACACCCCGGGGCCGTCGTCCCCGGCACCCGAGAGCGCGGGCGCGGTCCGGCGGGCCTGCTCCAGCAACGCCGAGCCCACCGGGACGGCCTCCACATCGGCGCGGCCCTGGGTCCACCAGTCCGCGTCCGCGCTCGTGAAGGCGTACAGGGTGGCGTCCTGCGGGACGGGCGGCGTGGACACGGCCAGCAGCCCGTGCTGGACGACGCCGACCCGCGCCCCCCGCTGCCGGGCCCAGCGCACGGCGGCGCGGCCCGAGGGCAGGTACTCCCCCGCCACCAGGACGCGGCGGAGCCCGGACAGGCGATCCGTCACGACGTCGGCGGTGGCGGCGTGCTCCCGGTGACCCGCGGCCCCGGGCAGGGCGGGTGCGTCTCCGGCGGGCAGCACCCAGCCGACCCCGGCGGCGGCCTCCGGCCGCGCGGTCGCCAGGGCGGCCACGGGCGAGGCCAGCGCGGCCAGCTGCGTCGGGCCGAAGGACTCGAGGGCGACGAGGGTGTGCACGTCCCCCGGTGGCAGGAGCAGGCGCGGGACGTCGTCGCCGGTGGACCCGCGGCGTGCCAGGGCGCCGGCCACGCCACGCACGGTCGAGCGCGCGGTGTCCGCGGCCCGCCGGGTCAGCGGCCACTGGGCGCGCTGCCACGCGTGCCAGCGCGGCAGGTCCCCGGATCGCCAGAAGAGGGGCGCGTCGGTCATGCCCACCACCCCTGGGCCATGGCCGCCCGGTGCGCGAACGTGTGCTCCACGTGCGACCGGCGGCGGCCGGCCTCGCGGATGCGTGCTCCCCAGGCGGGGTCCGCGACGATCCGGCGGCCCAGCTCGATGAGGTGGTCCGCGTCCTCGAAGACGAGCACCTCCTCGTCCGGGACGTAGAACTCGGCCACATCGGCGCGATCGACGAGCTGGAGACCGCCCATGCCGGGCACCTCGAAGGTCCGCATCGCGTGGCCGGCCTGCAGGCCGTGGATGTTGATGGCGCCCGCGGCGGCCGCCTGCACGGCGTACGCCTCCTCGAGGGGGATGTCCCGTTCGGCCGGCAGGTCCGGCCGGGTCAGCTCCCACGTGCGCAGGCGGTCCACCGGGTGGTGGCTCCACTGACGCCCGTAGGCGCGCACCGGCACCCCGGCCGCGGCCAGGCGGGTGAGCAGCTCCACGCGGTTCGGGTAGCGCGAGCCCACGAAGACCAGCTCGTCGCGCCGCGGCACCTCCGGCAGCGCCATCGCCGGGTCGAAACCGTTGGGCATGTAGTGCGCGTCCACGCCCTCGCCGGCCAGCAGCTCGGCCTCGGAGCGGGCGTAGCTGAGCACCGGCCCGACGGAGCGCAGGAACTCCATCGAGTAGTCGTGCCGCGCGAGGTCGTCGTACAGCCAGAGCATGCGGGGCAGGCCCGCATCGAGGATCTCGGACCAGAAGTCCTCGCCCAGCGAGTCCCCCTTGATCACGAGCACGCGGTCCGGCCGGGCCTCGCGCAGCGCGGCCACGGCCCGCCCCGTGTCCCAGGCGACCCGCGCGGCCGTGCGGTCCACGCCCGCCTTCTGCGGCAGCTCGAGCAGCCCCTTGTTCCGCAGCTTCATGCCGAGCGTGGCGTAGGCGTCGTAGCAGTGCACCGTGACGTCGAAGCCCTGGGCCGCCCACGCCGCCGCGATGGAGCGGTGATAGCCGTGGAACGCCGGCGAGACGAGGAACAGCCGTTCCGGTGAGCGGCCGCCCCGCGCCTCGGGCGGCGCGGCCACGGTGTAGCCGGTGGCGCTCATCGGCGCTTCCCCTTCCAGACCAGCGCGTGCTCGTCCCGGAGCACGGCGCGGGCGTCCACGTCCACACCCCGGGCCTGCCGGAGCACGTTCACGGCGAAGTTCGCCCCGGTGGCCGCGGTGAGCGCGGCCTTGAGGACCCGGGGGTGACCGAACTTCCGGGCGTAGCGGTACCGGGAGTCCACCAGCCAGCCACGTCGGCGCAGCGGATCCGAGGAGCCGTGCAGCCCGTGCGGCACACGGACGGCCGGGACCACGATCGACGGCACGCCGCGCTCGCGCAGGCGACGCTGCAGATCGACCTCCTCGGAATTCATGAAGTACTCCTCATCGAACCCGCCGACGGCGCGGACCTGCGCCATCGGCAGGAGCAGCACGGCGCCCATCACCCAGTCGACCGCCACGGGCGAGGCGGACCGGGCCGCCGCGACGTCGTGCCCCACGGCCTCGTGAAGCACGTCCAGGTGACGGAAGCGGGCCAGCGGCGTCAGCCACTCGACGGTCTGGTGCAGGACCGTGGGGAAGTGCCGCCCGGACCACTGCGGCGTGCCGTCCTCGTTGACGACCTGCGGGCTGACCACGGCCGGCTGGTACGGGGCGGCCGCCGCCACCAGCGCGTCGATCTGCGCCCCCGTGATCTCGGCGTCCGAGTTGAGGACCAGGGCCAGCTCGGTGGTGACCGCGGCCAGGCCGGTGTTCACGTTCGCTCCGAAGCCGCCGTTGCGCTCGCGGCGCACCACGGTCAGACGCGGATCGTGCGCCTCGGGGTACGGGGTGGGCGAGGCGTCGTCCGAGACCACGACGGCGACCAGCGCGTCTCCGGGATCGGTCAGCAGGCGGTCGACGAGGGCGAGGGTGGGGGCCGGATCGCCGTAGTGCGGGATCACCACGGTCACCGCCGTCGTGGGCGACTGGGCTGCCATGCGGGCTCCTCCCTCAGCTCGGATGGACGGCGCACTCAGCGCCCGAGAACCTGTGTCGAGTATAGGGAGGCTCTGGCGAAGACCCGTGCCAGCCGGTGGGGCGGCGCCATGGCCGCCCGCACGGCTCTCAGTACACTGACCGGACAGCCACGGGATGGAAAGGGTGAGCCATGCCCGGCGCCCAGGGGGAGGACGAAGCCATGAGCGAGACCACCGCGTTGCGCATCGGCACCGGTCTCGATGCCGTGACGGTGAGCGGCCTCACAGGAGACGAGCGCGCGGAGGTCGTCGAGTCCTGGGCCCGATGCGGTGTGGAGGCCGTGGAGCCGCCGGCCCGCGCGGATGTGCACCGCGGCGCCGGCGCCGCGCGTCCGTGGCTCCAGTGGCACGAGGACCTGGTGTTCCTGGCGACCTCACGGGCGATCGAGTCCGCCCGCGGCACCCACCTGCTGTTCCATGCCGCGTGCCTCGCCGCACCGGACACCGGGGCGGCGATGGTCCTGGTGGCGGCGTCCGGGACGGGCAAGACGACGGCCACGCGCCGGCTGGGACCCCATTTCGCCTACCTCACCGACGAGACGGCGATCATCGCACCGGACGGCCTGACCGTCACGCCCTACCCCAAGCCGCTGTCCCTGCTGGGGTCACGGGGGGTGCGCCCGAAGACCCAGCGAGGCCCGGACGACCTGGGTCTCGGTCCGACCCTCCCCGACGCCCGGCTGGCCCGGATCGCCGTGCTGGACCGCGTGCGGGATCCGGCAGGCCCGGTGACGCCGCGGGCGGAGGCCATAGAACTCGTGGCCGCGCTCGAGGCGCTCGTCCCCCAGACCTCCTCCCTCTCCCTGCTCCCCCGCGGCCTCGTGACGCTCTGCCGCGTCCTCGACGCGGTCGGCGGCGCCCAACGCCTGGTCTACGCCGAAGCGGAGGACCTGCGGGATGTCGTCGACGGCCTCCTGGCGGCCCCGCCCACGCCCGTCACCCCCGCCTGGGAGGCGCTCACCGATGAGGAGCTGCGGGCCTCGGTCGGTGCGGCGGTCCCGGGCGCGGTGTCCCGCTGCGCCGTCGACGACGGCATCCTGACCGACAGCGGCCGCCTGGTCCTGCTTGCCTCGGACCGCCTGGTCGTGCTCGAAGGTCTGGGCCCGTCCGTCTGGCTCCTGCTGGACGAGCCGCGGACGGCCGCCGACGTGGTGGCCTGCCTCCGCACCGAAGGACCCGTGCCCGAGGACGCCGAGGCCCGGGTGCGGGAAGCGATGGACGCCCTAGTGACCGCGGAACTGGCCACGACCGGCTGAGCCGGCACGGCCCGGAGGCGGCCGGCACCCAGGACGCCCCGTCCCCTCAGGAGATCAGTGCCCGCCCCAGTGCGTGGGCGGCCAGACGGTCACGAAGACCTCGCCCACGATGTCCTCGCGGGTGACGAAGCGCGCGCAGTCCCCGGCCTGGTCGGCGGGGATGCCGCGGCACGCGATCACGGAGTCGGCCGAGTTCGAGCGGTGGTCGCCGAGCACGAGCATCGAGTCCTCCGGCACGGTGACCGGGCCGAAGCAGCGCGCGGACATCACCTCGGACTCGCAGTCCAGCTCGTCCCGGATGAACGGCAGATCGTTGTGGATGTATGGCTCGTCCACGGGCTCCCCGTCCACCGTCACCGCGCCCTCGGCGGTGCAGCACTCCACGGTCTGCCCCGCGGTGCCGACCACGCGCTTGACCAACGCCTGCTCGTGCGAGCGGCCGATGCCGGTGACGTCGCCGAACGTGCGGATGGCGTTCTCCACGACCCCCTCCGGTGGCATGGGGTGCGCCCAGTCCTCGTTGGCCGTGAAGACCACCACGTCCTGGGAGTCGGCCATCCCGTCCGGGTAGGCGGTGCGGTTGACCAGCATGCGGTCCCCCACCTCGAGGGTGTTCTCCATCGAGCCGGACGGCACCGAGTACACCTTCACCCACAGGGCCTGCACCACGGCGACGACCGCGAGGGCCACCACCACGTTCAGCAGCAGGGAGGCCCAGAACGGCAGGCGCGGACGGTGAGGCTGCGGCGCGGCCACCGCGCCGCCGTCGTCCCCGTGGGCCGGCTCGACGCGCTCGGCCATGGTCAGGCGACGCCGTCGAAGAGGCTGGTGACCGAGCCGTCCTCGAAGACCTCGCGGATCGCGCGGGCGATCAGCGGGGCGATCGAGAGCACCGTGAGGGTCTCGAAGCGCTTCTCCTCCGGGATGGGCAGGGTGTTGGTCACCACGACCTCACGGGCACCGCACTCGCCGAGACGCTGGGCGGCCGGGTCCGAGAACACCGCGTGCGTGGCGGCGATGATGACGTCCTTGGCGCCGGCGTCCTTGAGGATCTGCACGGCGCCGGCGATGGTGCCGCCGGTGTCGATCATGTCGTCGATCAGCACGCAGACGCGGCCCTCGACGTCCCCGACCACGGTCTTGGACTCGGCCTTGTTCGGAACGGTCAGGTCCCGGCTCTTGTGCACGAAGCCCAGCGGCACACCGCCCAGGCGGTCCGCCCACTGCTCCGCCACGCGCACGCGACCGGTGTCCGGGGAGACCACCGTGACCTCCTCGCCCTCCACACTGGAGCGGATGTGGTCCGCCAGCAGCGGGATGGCGAACAGGTGGTCCACCGGGCCGTCGAAGAAGCCCTGGATCTGGGCGGTGTGCAGGTCCACGCTCATCACGCGGGAGGCGCCGGCGGTCTTGTACAGGTCCGCCACGAGGCGGGCCGAGATCGGCTCGCGGCCGCGGCCCTTCTTGTCCTGGCGGGCGTATGGGTAGAACGGCGAGACCACTGTGATGCGGCGGGCGGAGGCGCGCTTCATGGAGTCCACCATGATCAGCTGCTCCATGAGGTGGTTGTTCAGCGGCGCCGGGTGCGACTGGATGATGAACACGTCCTTGCCGCGCACCGACTCGCCCGAGCGCACGTAGATCTCGCCGTTGGCGAAGTCGTAGGCGCTCATGGGGAGCAGCTCGGTGCCCAGCTCCTCGGCGATCTCCTGCGCGAGCTCGGGGTGGGCGCGGCCCGTGGCCAGCACCAGTCGCTTGTCCTCGCTGCGGCTCAGCTCCGTCATGACGTCCTCAACATCCTTCGTGGTCTCGCGTTCCAGGACCGACGGCGTCCGGCGTCGGTGTCGGCCGCCCGGGGCGGCCCGGTCCTCGCACCCATCCTAGGGCGCGCGGGGTCAGCCCTGAGCGCCGGAGCCCTCGGCGCCGGCGGCCCGCGCGATCCTTGTGATCAACGACTCCAGCCAATCCGCCGCGTCGGACACGCGCGGCTGCAGGAGCCTGGCCTGTCCCTCCGCACCCACTCGTGTCTCCTCCAGCGCATCCAGGTACCCCTGCTCGAGAGTCCGGACGTGAGCGACCGGAGGCGGCCACTCATGCGGTGTGTGTCCTGCCGCAGTCCGGCCGGGTGACCGAAACATGAAAGTACGGCTGACGAGATCTGCGAGCAACGGGATGTCGACACCACCCTCGGCCTCCGCCCCATGCCAGAGCAACTGGATGTCCACGAGATCGTGGCCTCGCGTCTGATGTGGATCCGTGACGGCATGGATCTTCTGTGCGAGCTGCTGCTCGACAGCCATCACGGCCACAGACCGCGGTGTTCCACATCCCAACGCGGTGACCGCCTCCGCGACCTGGGGTGCCACGACCTCGACTGGCTGCGCCAGCGTGCTGCCCTCGAATTCGTCGCGCCCGATCTCGATCGGGACCGACACCCAACTTGTCCTCGCGGAGAGAAAATGCAGGGTCACCTTCGCTCGTGACAGGACGTAGGGATCGGGCACTCCGAGAGGCTCCGCAGGATCGTCCTCATGCACCGTGCCGAAGAAGGCCACCCGGGTCGCAGCCGGGTCGGCCTTGAGTTCTCTCTTGCTCCCGGGCGCGGCCCCCCATCCCCGGTCGACGAACCCGGTCAAGTCCTTCAGCGCCTGCTGGGGATCGCGAGCCAGTAGATCGAGATCCCGGGTCGCCCGCGTCCCGGTGGCTCCATGTCGGAGTCGAACGCCATTTCCACCCTTGACTACGACGCCTTCCGGCAACATCTGCGCCACGATCACTGCTCCCAGCAACCGGCGCGCCCGGTCCACCGGAACGCCCATCGCGTCAGCGATCGCCTCCAGTCGACGGTTGAGTTGGCCTTCGCTCCTGGGCGCACCTCGAGCTCCCAGATCGCCCAGGCCCACGACCACGTCATCGACCGCCACGATGTCCACCGTTCTGCCGCGCCTCCAGGTCCTTCTTCAAGCTCCTCGCCTCGCCCACCGTGAGCAGCCCGCGCGCGCGGGCCTCCTCGATCGCAGCGGCGACGCGCTCGAGAGGGATGCGGTCGAGTGCCTCACGAAGGGCTTGGTTGATCGTGAGGCCTCGCACGCCGCCGTGAAAGGTGAGGTCCTCGTCGCCCGGCGGGGGACGGCGTCGTGTCACTCGTACATGCGCGCGCGGCGAGCCGCGGTACCGCCTCGTCACGCCCACCCGTACGACGGAGGGATCGACCAGGGCGAGGTCGTACAGTGACAGCACTGCGTCCCAGTCCAGGAATGCATCTTCACCGCCCGTGGCCACGGCCTCCGCCGCGTCCGTGAACCGGTCGCGGGGAACCTGGCGATGGAGGTACACCCCGTGGGCCAGCCTCCGCAGAACGCCGCGCTGGGCGAGCTTGCGGACCTCGACGGCGGGCACGCCCGCCTCCTCCGCTTCCGTAGTGGTGATGACCCCGTGGTTCCCCGCAGCCACGTCCCACAGATCGTCACGATACGTCACGGGATCACCACCTCATCTCTGGTGTCACAACCGTACCGGAATCGGTACGGTTGTGACACGCCGACCTCTTGTCGGGCGCGCGGGGTCAGCCCTGAGCGCCGGAGCCCTCCGCGCCGGCGGCCCGCGCGGCCTCGGCCGAGGAGGTGCCCGGGCGCTTGGCCGGCACCCAGCCCTCGAGGGTGCGCTGGCTCACGGCGTTCAGCGCCAGGGCCCCGGCGGGCACGTCCTCGCGGACCACGGCGCCCGCGCCGGTGTAGGCGCCGTCGCCCACGGTCACCGGGGCCGTGAACACGGTGTTGGAGCCGGTGCGCACGTGCGCGCCGATCACCGTGCGGTGCTTGTTGACGCCGTCGTAGTTGGCGGTGATGTTGCCGCAGCCGATGTTGGTGTACTCGCCGATCTCGGCGTCCCCGGCGTAGCCCAGGTGGGAGAGCTTGGCGCCGCGGCCCACGGTCACGTTCTTGGTCTCGTAGAACGCGCCGATCTTGCCGTCCTCCCCCAGCACCGTGCCCGGGCGCAGGTAGGTGAACGGGCCGACGGTCGCGCCCGCGCCGATCACGGCCTCCGTGGCGTCGGTGCGCTTCACCACGGCGCCCTCCCCCACCTGCGTGTCCGTGAGGGTGGAGTCCGGGCCGACGACGGCGCCCGTGGCCACCGACGTCGCCCCATGCAGCTGGGTGCCGGGCTTGAGCGTGACGTCCGAGGCGAGGGAGACGGTGACGTCCACCCACGTGGAGGACGGGTCGACGACCGTGACACCCTCCTTCATCCAGCCGCGCAGCACGCGGTCGTTGAGCTGGCGGCCCAGGTCGGAGAGCTGGCGGCGGTCGTTGGCGCCCTCGACCTCCCACACGTCGTCCGTGCCCACCGAGGCGACGCGGCCGCCCTCGGCGCGGGCCATGCCGAGCACGTCCGTGAGGTACTTCTCACCCTGCACGTTGTCCGTGGAGACCTTCGGCAGGGTGCGGCGCAGCAAGGCGGCGTCGAAGGCGTAGATGCCGGAGTTGACCTCGCGGATCGCCACGAAGGAGTCGTCCCCCGTGGACTCGGCGTGGGCGAGGGCGTCCTTGTGCTCCATGATCCGCTCCACGAGGCCCTCGGCGTCGCGGACGATGCGGCCGTAGCCCGTGGCGTCCTCGAGGGTGGCGGTGAGCACGGTGACGGCGTTGCCGTCCGCCTCGTGGTCCGCGACGAGGCGGGCGAGCGTCTCCGGGGTCAGCAGCGGGACGTCGCCGTAGGTCACCACGACGGTGCCCTCGAGGTCCGCGGGCAGGGCGGCCAGGCCCAGCTCGACGGCGCGGCCGGTGCCCGGCACGTCGTCCTGGTCGGCGATCGCCAGCGCGTCGATGCCCAGCTGGGCCGCCACCGTCTCGATGTGCTCGGCCACGCGGGCCCGCTCGTGCCGGACCACGGCCACGAGGTGCTCCGGCGCGAGCGACCAGGCCGCCGCGAGCGCGTGGCCCACGAGGGAGCGCCCCCCGATCGCATGCATGATCTTCGGCGTCGTCGACTTCATGCGGGTGCCCTGGCCCGCGGCCAGGACGATCACGGCGGAGGGACGGGCGGACGGCTGGGACATGGGGGCTCCTGCACCGGTGGGGGTCAGCGGACGGGGGTTCCGCCCCTAGGATTCGAACCTAGACCGCACGGCTCCAAAGGCCGGCGTGCTGCCATTACACCAGGGCGGAGCGCCGGACCCCAGGGGGCGGCGACGACGGCCCATTCTTCCACACGGGTCGCGCGGATCCGGGGTCAATAGGCGCCGTCGGCGGCGATCACGGCCTTGACGGTCCGCCCCAGGATCACGAGGTCGCCCAGGATGGACCAGTTCTCCACGTAGTAGAGGTCCAGGCGGACCGCCTCCTCCCACGGGAGGTCGGACCGGCCGGAGACCTGCCACAGCCCCGTGATGCCGGGCTGCACCAGGAAGCGGCGGTGCACGTACTGCTCGTAGGCCTCGACCTCGTGCGGCAGGTGGGGCCGCGGGCCCACGAGGGACATGTCCCCCCGCAGCACGTTCACGAGCTGGGGCAGCTCGTCGATGCTGGTGCGGCGGATGAGCTTGCCGACCCGGGTGATGCGCGGGTCGTCCTTCATCTTGAACAGCACGTCCGCATCCCCGCCGTCCGAGACGAGCCGCTGCCGGATCTCCTCGGCATCCACCACCATGGAACGGAACTTGAGCATGGTGAACGGCCTGCCGCCGAGACCGATGCGCTCCTGCCGGAACAGCACCGGCCCGCCGTCCGTGGCCTTGACCGCGATCGCAACGGCGATCAGCAGCGGCGAGATGGCGATCAGGCCCAGACCCGACGCGACGACGTCGAACGCCCGCTTGGCGAACGCCTTGCCCTCGGAGAGGCGCGGGGTGGAGAGGTGGATGAGCGGCAGACCCGCGAGGGGCTGCGTGTGGAGGCGGGGTCCGGCGACGTCCACGAGGGCGGGTGCCATGATCAGGGAGACGCCGCGCTCCTGCAGCTCCCAGCCCAGTCGGCGGACGTCCGAGGGGACGAACGGGTGGCCCGAGGTGATCACCACGGCTTCGACGTCGCGCTCCTCCACGTGGGCGACCACGTCCTCCACGGTGTCCAGGTCCGTGGAGACCGGTATCGGGAGGTAGTCCTCCTGCCGGGTCTTGTATCCGGGGAGGGCCGCGGCCACGGGGGCGTATCCGGCGCCGGCCTCGGAGTCGAGGGCCTCGAAGATGTGCCGGACGGCCTTCGGGCCGCCGACGAGCAGGAGCCGCCGCCGGAACCTGCCGCGGTGTCGCTGCCGCGCCACCCACCCGCGCACGAGGAACCGGCCCAGCAGGAGCAGGAGCACGCCCAGCGGCAGAGCCAGGCCCACGTAGCCGCGCGCCACTTCGAGACCTGCCGCATAGGCGAGGATCGCGACGGTGCCGAAGAGGTACAGGGTGGCCTGCAGGACCCGCTTGTACTCCTCGGTGCCCACCCCCAAGATCCGGATGTCCCGGGAGCCCTGGATGGTCAGCGCGAGCACCCAGGCCGCGCTCAGCGCGAGGCTGATGACGCTGTAGTCGACGAGTGCGGCGCCCGGGAGGGTGGTGCGCCGCGGTCCGCCGAAGCGGAGCTGGGCCGACACGAAGGTGGCGAGCAGGACCGCGACCACGTCCACGACCAGGACGAGTCGCGGAAGGCCTCGCTCCCAGGGCCGGCCCAGGACACGACCGCGGGCGGTCGAGCCCATGCGAAGCGTGGTCGACTCGTCACCGGGGCTCGCGAACACGCTCTGCTCCTCCGTCTTGACGCGGGGGGATGGTCCACGTCATGTGGGCCGGGCATGGTGCCGTGCCCCGGCCCCCGATTATAGGACGGAAACAGTCGCCGGCTGTGCGACCTGCCGCACTCTCCTGTGCGCGCCCGCCCGTCAGTCCCCTTCGGCGAGTTCGGCAGCCTGCAGCCACTCCTCCTCCAGGACGTCCAGCTGTGCGTCGAGGTCCTTCAAGTCGGCGGAGGCCGCGGTGAGGGCATCGAAGTCCTGCGCCTGCCCCAGCTCGGCCATCCGCGCCTCGAGGCCGGACCTGCGGTCCCGCAGCCGGGTCATCTGCTTCTCGAGCCGGGCCATCTCCTTGCGGGCCAGCCGACGCTCCGCCTCGGTGGGCCCGGTGTCCTCCTCCGGCCCGCCCATGCCCGCGCACGTCCCGACGACGTCGTTGCGGCCCCGTACCGGGCCGGCTCCCCGGGCCGGGCCGCCGGCCTCGTCCATCGCGGCGCGCAGCTCGAGGTACTGATCCACCCCGCCCGGCAGGCCGCGGACCTTGCCGTCCCCGAGCAGGGCGACCTGGTGGTCGGTGACACGCTCGAGCAGGTACCGGTCATGGGAGACCACCACGAGGGTCCCCGGCCACCCGTCCAGCACGTCCTCGACGGCGGCCAGGGTGTCCGTGTCCAGGTCGTTGGTCGGCTCGTCGAGCATGAGGACGTTGGGCTCACCCACGAGCAGGCGCAGCAGCTGCAGGCGCCGGCGCTCGCCACCCGAGAGCTCGGAGACCTGAGTCCACTGCCGGGAGGTGCCGAAGCCGAGCATCTCGAGCAGCTGGCCGGAGGACATCTCGCGGTCACCGACCTGGAAGGACGAGCCTTCGCGGGCCATGACTTCGGCGACGCGCAGGTGGGCGACGTCGTCGAGCTCCTTCACGTCCTGGGTGAGGGTGGCCGAGACCACCGTCTTGCCGCGCTTCACCCGCCCCGAGTCCGGAGCGATGCGGCCGTCGAGCAGGCGCAGCAGGGTCGACTTGCCCGCACCGTTGACGCCGACCACGCCGAGCCGCTCGCCGGGCGCCAGGCGCAGGGTGACGTCGTCGAGGATCGGCTTCTCCCCCAGCGTCAGGCTCACGTGCTCGAGGTCGAGGACGTCCTTGCCGAGCCGGGCCGTGGCCATCTTCGCCAGGGACACCGAGTCGCGCGGGGCGGGGACGTCCTCGATGATGGCGTTGGCCGCCTCGATGCGGAACTTCGGCTTGGACGTGCGCGCCGGGGCGCCACGGCGCAGCCAGGCGAGCTCCTTCTTCACGAGCTGCTGACGCTTCTGCTCCGTCACCGCCGCCTGCCGGGAGCGCTCCGCGCGCGCGAGCACCCACGCCGCGTAGCCGCCGTCGAACGGGTCCACCGTGGCGTCGTGCACCTCCCACGTGCGCGTGCAGACCTCGTCGAGGAACCACCGGTCGTGGGTGACCACCACGAGGCCGCCGTCGGTGGGGCGCCAGCGCTGCGTCAGGTGGCGGGCGAGCCACGCGACGCCCTCGACGTCCAGGTGGTTGGTGGGCTCGTCGAGGAAGAGGACGTCGTCGTCCCCGGCGAGCAGACGGGCCAGGGCCACGCGACGGCGCTGGCCGCCGGAGAGGCCCCGCACGGACTGCTCCAGGTCGAAGCCGTCGAGGAGACCGCCCAGGACGTCCCGGGCCTTGGGGTCTGAGGCCCACACGTGGTCGTCCACGTCCCCGACCACGGCCTGACGCACGGTGTGCTCCGGGTCGAGCCGGTCCTGCTGGTCCAGCACGCCCACGCGGACGCCGCCGCGGCGGGTGACGCGGCCCGTGTCGGGTTCCTGGAGGCCGGCGAGGATGCGCATGAGCGTGGACTTGCCGTCGCCGTTGCGGCCCACGAGTCCGATCCGGTCCCCCTCATCCACGCCGAGGGAGAGGCCCTCGAGGACGGTGCGGGTTCCGAAGGCGATGCCGATGTTCTCGGCGCCGAGCAGGTGGGCCATGGAGGAGGTGGTCCTTTCCGGACGGAGG
>NZ_JASDCZ010000139.1:0-5732 GCF_030407635.1 Micrococcus sp. APC 4021 | reverse complement strand
ACCGAGGCGCGGTGGCGGAGGCTCGCGGAGGACCTGGGGGCCGTGAACCTGGCCTCGCTCGCGGCGGCCCGGGACGACTTCGACCCCGCCGACCGGCCGCCGAGGCCCTCATCGCCGAGGCCGAGCGTGTGATCCTCGAGCTCGCGGACCAGGTGGTGGCCGAGGCGCGGCGGGCCGGGCTCGTGGGCCCGGACGTGACCGGGGCGGACTACCTGTTCGGCCTGCTCATGGTCACCCGGTCGCCGGAGTGCGCGCTGCTGGGCCACGGCCCGGACCAGCGGGGCTGGCTGCTGGACACGTACCTGCGCGGCCTGCGGCCCTGAGGGCGCGGCCGGGTCAGTCGCCCGGGGCGTCGTCCTCCAGGACGGGGCGGGCGGTGGCCCACGCGACGGCGCCGGCGAGCAGGCCGGCGCCCGCGGTGAGCGCCAGGCGGAGCAGCCCCTCGACCCCCGTGAACAGGCTCAGGCCCAGCATCACGACGGCGGCCGTCACCAGCGCCACGAAGAAGGCCACGCATTCACTGTCCCGCTGCGCCTGCTCGGCGGCTGGGTCGGAGGCGCGGGACGTCGTCGGGGTGGGGTGGTCCAGGATGCTGCCGGTCATGGTGCCTCTCCTCCAGTGCGCGTCGGGCCGGGGCGGCCATCGGCGCGTGCACCCCGGCGGCGGACCCGCTGCGGGGCCTGCGTCCAGCATCGCGGAGGGGGTGGGCGCACCGGCAGGGCCATGAGGATGAACCTCGGGGCGTCCGACTCATACCCAGGTATGACCTGTGATTGTGCTGGCAGGCGCCTGGGGAGTGGCTCAGGGAAGGGCCCCGCCGCCCCGGCCGACCGCCCCGGCCGACCGCCGAGGCCGGCCGTTGAGGCCCGCGCGGTGGGCGATGAGCACGGCCTGCACGCGGTCGCGGGCGCCTAGCTTGGCCAGCACCCGGCCGACGTGCGTCTTCACCGTGGCCTCGGAGAGCACGAGCTCGGCGGCGATCTCCAGATTCGCGGCGCCCTGCGCCATGAGCACCAGCACCTCGTGCTCGCGCGGGGTCAGCGACGCCACGGCCGCCTGCTGCTCCTCGCACTCGGCGCTGCGGACCTGGTCCGAGCGCAGACGCGGGGCCATGTGCGTCAGGAGCCGGCGCGTCGTGGACGGGGCGATCACGGCGTCGCCCCGGTGCACCGTGCGGATCGCGGCGAGCAGCTCCTCGGGCGGGGCGTCCTTGAGCAGGAAGCCGCTGGCGCCCGCCTCGATCGCGTCGAAGGCGTACTCGTCCAGGTCGAAGGTGGTCAGCACCACGACGCGCGGGGCGTCCGGCCGGCGCAGCAGCGCGCGGGTGGCCTCGATGCCGTCCATCTCCGGCATGCGCACGTCCATCAGCACGACGTCGGCGCCCGCCACGGACACCGACGCCACCGCCTCGCGCCCGCTGCCCGCCTCCGCCACGACCGTCAGGTCCGGCTGCGAGTCCACGAGCATGGCCAGCCCGGAGCGGATCAGTGCCTGGTCGTCCACCAGGGCCACGCGGACGGGGACGGTCTCCTCAGAGCTCATGGGGTCATCCTCTCAAGTCGGGCGGGGTGAGCGGGCGAGACGGGGGCGGCCACCCCTCACACCGCCGAGTACGGCAGGTGGGCGGACACGCGGTACCCGGCCCCGACGCGCGGCCCCGTCTCGAGCGTCCCGCCGAACAGGGCCGTCCGCTCGGCGGCCCCCCGCAGACCCTGGCCGCTGCCCCGGGTGGCGGGGTCGGCGGCGGCGCCGCAGCCGTCGTCGTCGATCTGCAGGTCCAGGCCGTGCGCCGTCCAGGCGAGCGTGACGAAGGCGTCCGCGTCCGGCCCGCCGTGGCGCAGCGTGTTGGTGAGCGCCTCCTGCACGATCCGGTACGCCGCCAGCTCCCCACCCGCCGGCAGCGTGCGGCGGGGTGTGCCGGTCTCCAGCAGGGACACCTCGAGCCCGGACAGGCGCATCGTCTCCACGAGGGCGGGCAGGTCCGCGAGTCGCGGCTGGGGCCGGCGGCCCGGGGGCAGGCGGGTGCCGCGGCCGTCGGGGGAGGCGACGACGTCGGCGGCGGGTCGCCGGGCGTCGTCGTCGGTCACGCCGGGCACCCCGGCCACGGTCTCGCCGGTCTCGCGGAGCACGCCGAGCAGCTGGCGCATGTCCGCGAGCGCGGAACGGCCGGTCTGGCCGATGGTCTCGAGCGCGGTGACCGCGAGCGCGGGCTTGGCGGCGGCGGCGTACCGGGCGCCGTCGGCCTGGGAGATGATCACCTGCAGGGAGTGGGCGACGATGTCGTGCATCTCCCGGGCGATGTGGCTGCGCTCGTCGGCGGCGGCGAGCTCGCGCTCCTGCCGGGACTGCACCTCGAGGCGGTGGGCGCGGTCCTCGAGGGCGCGCACGGTGAGGCGGCGGTTGCGCACGACGTCGCCGAACGCCCACGCGGTGAGCACCATGAGCCCGCAGCCGATCGCCATGATGACCATGGCCAGCGGCTCCGCGGGGGAGCGGACGGTGAGGCCGTCGGGGGTGACGAACTGCGCCGGGAACAGCCACACCTTCACCCCGTTGGCCACGCCGCCGACCAGCCCCAGGAGGAGCCCGGCCACGGAGATGCTCCGGGGCGCGTTCGCGGCGAGGTTGTAGACGGTGAGCGGCACCATCAGCAGGGACATGCTGAACTCGGGCCCGGCGAGCAGGTGCAGGACGGCCGCGGCCGTCACGACGGCGGCCGAGGCCACCGGGCGCACCCGACGCACGGCCCACGGCAGGACCATGCCGGCCCCGGCCAGGAGGGAGACGGCCGTCTGCCTGCCCTGGGGGTCCGGGGCGACCATCGGCCCGAGCGCGATCCACGGGAGCGCCACGAGCACGGTGAACAGTGCCGCGGCGGCCATCACGTCGGTGCGCACGGGGTGCAGGCGCGTCCACTGGTCGAGGCGGCGCAGGGGGTTCACGCGGGCCAGCCTAGGCCGCAGGCGGAGGGGCCGGCGTCAGCCCGCGGGATGATCCGGGGCGGTCCTCAGGGCGTGAGGGAGGCGAGGACGTCGACGGCCGGCGCCTCCCGGACCCGGTGCGCCTCGGTGCCGGCCCACAGGTGGACGCGTTCGAGGTCGCCGGCGGCCGCGGCGGCGGCGCGCAGCCCCTTCGTCAGGACGTTGACCTCGGGGTACGCGGCGGGGGCGTCCGGGTGCTCCGCCATGAACGCGGTGGCCAGCGACCGCGCCCACCGCCCCGTGTAGGCGCGGGTCAGGCCGGTGCGGGCCCGGCCGTCGTCAGCGGAGAAGCGTGTCCCGGCCGCACACGCCGCGACGGCGGCCCGGTGCGCCGCCGAGGTGCCCGCCTCCGGGGTGAGGAGGAACGCGGTGCCGGCCGAGACGGCGTCCGCGCCGGCGGTCAGCAGGGCGCGCACGTCCTCGGCGGTGCCCACGCCGCCGGCGGCCACCACGGGCACGGCGCTCGTGGCCCCCGTCCCGACGACGTCGCGCACCGCCGGCAACACCGCCGGCAGCTCGGCGCGGGGCGGCTCCGCGGCCGGGTCCGACGTGCCCCGGTGCCCGCCGGCGCGGTGGCCCTGCACCACGAGGAACGCGGCCCCGTGCTCGAGGGCGGCCCGCGCCTCGGTCGCGTCCGTCACGGTGGCCCCGGCCGGGATGCCCGCGGCGGCCAGCCGGGCGAACACGTCCGCGGCCGGCAGGCCGAACGTGAAGGAGACCAGCGGCCACGCCTGCTCCTCGGCGGCGGTGAGCAGGGCGTCGAAGTCGGCCCGTTCGGCGTCGGGGTCCGGGACCACGTCCGCGGCCGTGGGCAGGTCGGCGGCGCCGTCGGCCGTCAGGTCCGCCCGGTACGCGGCGACGGCCGCCGCCCGCGCCGACCGTGCCGCCTCCGTGCGCGCCGCGTCCGGGATGGCCGTGTTCACCGCGTCCGGCACGAACAGGTTCACGCCCCAGCGGTCCGGCCCCTCCGCGCCCAGCAGCGCGCGCAGCGCGTCCACCTGCGCGCGCATCTGCGCGGCCGTCCGCATGCCGCCGGCGAGGAACCCGCCGCCGCCTGCGCCGACGACGGCGGCGACCAGCTCCGGGGTCGAGGGGCCGCCGGCCATCGGGGCCACCGCCACGGGCACGGGCGGGATCAGGCGGGCGCGGGTGACGTCGTCGGGGTGGGATGGCTGCGTCATGACCCCCAGAGTAAGGGGAGGGGTGTCGGCCCCACCCCGCGCCTACAGTGGGGCGCAGTACACGAGGAGAGGGGGTGCGCCGTGGAGGTGCTGCTCGCGCTCTCACCCATCCTGCTCACCCTCGTGCTGCTGCTCACCCGGCTGCCCGCGTGGGTGGCCCCGGCCGCCGGGACGGCCGTGGCCGTGCTGCTGGCCCTCACGGTCTTCGGCGTGGCCCCGGGCGACCTGGGCGGCGCGGTCGGCGCCGGCGTGCCCACGCTGCTCGAGATCCTGGCGATCATCGCTGGCGGTATCACCCTGTCCCGCGTCATGGAGTACTCGGGCGGGCACGCGCGCCTGGCCGCGTGGCTGTCGGCGGGCAACGGCCCCACGATCGCGACCGCGCTGCTCATGGTGCACGGCGTCATCCCGTTCCTCGAGACCGTGACCGGGTTCGGCGTCTCCCTGATCGTGGGTGTGCCGCTGCTGCTGGGTCTGGGCTACACGGCGTTCCGGTCCGCGCTGATCTCCGTCCTCGCGCTCACCATCGGCCCGTGGGGGTCCATGGCGCCGGGCACGCTCATGGGCGCCCGCCTGTTCGGCCTGGACTTCCGGGAGATCGGGGTCACCGCCGCGGTGTTCAACCTGCCGGCCTGCCTGGTGGCGGGCGTGGCCACGGTGCTGCTGCTGCGCGGGGCGCGCGGCATGCGAGTCGACGTCGGCCCGGCCCGGACACTGCCCTGGCTCGGCGTCGCCGTGCTCTCCGGGGTCGCCCAGTGGGCGCTGATCCTGGGGGCGAACCTCGTGGTCGGCACCGCGCCGGCGGGCGCCGTCGCCACGTTCGTGCTCACCGTGGCCTGGCTGCTCGTGATCCGCGGCGGCCGGCTGCTGCCCGGGCCGGGGCGGGACGTGGTGCCGTACCTGACGCTCATGGCCGGCACCGTGCTGGGCACCACCGTGAAGGGCGCGTTCGGACTCGAGGGGGCGGCGGCCCTCGTGGGGACGCCGGCGCTGTGGGCGTTCGTGGCGGTGGGCGTGGGCGTGCAGCTGCTCCACCTCGACGCCGCCGCCCGCCGCCGCGTCCCCCGCGAGGCCGGGAAGCTGTGGGTGGGCACCGCCATCCCCAACGCGCTCTACGTGGCGTTCGGGCTCATCCTCTCCGCCGGCGGGGTCTCGCAGGCGCTCGCGGGCGCGCTCAGCGGGATGGGGGAGTCCTACCTGGTGGCGATGCCGTTCCTCGGTGCGTTCGCAGGCTTCATCACGGCCTCGAACACCGGGGCCATGGCCCTGATCGGCCCCCTGCAGATGGACACAGGCGCCGCCCTGGGCGTCCCCCCGCCCTGGTCCAACGGCCTGCACAACGCGGCCGCGGGCTGGGGCATCGTCGCCGGGCCCGCTCGCATCCAGGTGGCCCACGGCATGGCCGCGGGGGCGCAGTCGCCGCAGATGCCCGGCTGGGCCGTGACGCGGCGGAACCTGTTCGTGGTGCTGCTGCCGGCCATGCTCGCCGGGATCCTCGGCATGGCCGTGATGGGCTGGTTCCTGCTGCCGCGGTGACGCGCGGGGGGTGGAGCGGGGCCCGGGTGGGGCG
>NZ_JASDCZ010000138.1:0-5763 GCF_030407635.1 Micrococcus sp. APC 4021 | reverse complement strand
GCCACCCGCCCCCCGGCTCGAGGACTCCGAGCTGACCATGCACGAGGGGCGGATCGTGGCGGACGAGCACCTGGCGGCGGCGCCGGGCGTGTGGGTGGCCGGGGACGTGGCCCGCGCCCACCACGCCGTGGCCGGCCGGCCGATCCCCGTGGAGCACTGGGGCGACGCCCTCGGCATGGGCGAGGTCGCCGGGCACAACGCGGCCCGCACCGAGGTCGGCGTGCCGGGCGGCGCCGGCCAGGCCTCCGTGCTGGCCCACGCGGCGACGGCGGACCCGGAGTCCCTGCGGCGGTGGGAGGCCGTGCCCGGGTTCTGGAGCACCATCGGCGAGCACACGCTCAAGCACGCCGCGTGGGGCGACGGCCACGAGCAGGCCCGCATGGTGGAGCGCACCGGCGGGTTCACTCTCTGGTACACGGACGCGCAGGACCGCGTGGTGGGCGTGCTGACCTACAACGCGGACGAGGACTACGAGCGCGGGCGGGAGCTGGTGGCGGGCCGGGATGCCGTGGGCGAAGGCCGGGGCCGTCCCGACCCTGCATGACAGACTGAGGGGATGACCACCCCGACCCCCGGCGCCGGCTCCCCGGGCAGCGGTGTGGCCGGGGGCGTGCTGGCCGCAGTGGGGACGCTGGCCCTGATCGCGACCGTCCTGGCGCTGGTCCTCGCGTTCGGTCCGGCCGGCCGGGACGACGCCGGCGCGGGCGCCGAGCGGCGGCGCTGGAACGGCGGCTTCACCCCCGCCCCGCCCACGGTGAACACGCAGGGGTACGCCGAGCCCGTGCAGGGCCGCGTGACCTCCCGCTTCGGGCCCCGCCCCAACCCGTTCGGCGAGGGCGTGGTGCCCTCGGGGGTGTCCGAGGAGGCCCTGACCCGCCACGACGGCGTGGACCTCGGCGGGGTGCCGGAGGGCACGCCCTTCCACTCGGTGTCCGACGGCCGAGTCCTATTCGTGGAGGCCGGCGGGGACGCGGGCGGCAACCTACTCGCCGTGGACGCCGGGGACGGCCACGTGTGGCGCTACCTGCACGCCGCCCCGGACTCCACCGTGGTGGACGCGGGCCAGCGCGTCTCCGCCGGGGACCACCTGGCCGGCGTCGGGCAGACCGGCGCCGCCACCGGCGTGCACCTGCACCTGGAGCTGCGCGTGGACGGCGAGCCGGTGGACCCGGAGGCCTACCTGGCCGAGCGGGGCGTGGAGCTCGGCGGCTCCTACCCGGAGCGGCGCCGCGGCCTCAGCCGGTGACCGGGCCGCCGCCGTCGTCCACGGACCCGGCCCAGCGGACCTCCCCGTCCACGACCTCGTCCGTCGGCGCCAGGCCGATCGCCTGGGCGACCCGCTGGGAGGCCGTGTGCTCGGGGTGGACATCCGCCACGAGGCGCCGCACCCCCCGGTCCCGCAGCTCGCCCTTGAGGAGGCCGGCGGCCTCCTTCGCCAGCCCGCGGCCCTGCCACGGCGTGCCGATCAGCCAGGCGATCTGCGTGGGTCCCCCGTCCACGGGGATGGTGGCCTGGACGTAGCCGACCGGCCGGCCCTCCGGCTCCAGCACCACGATCCAGTTGGCCCAGTCCTCCGCGCCGTCCTCGGAGCGACCGCGCGCGAGGATCGCGTACCGCTGCCGCAGCTCCTCCTCGCCCGGCGGCGTCCCGCCGGTGTACGTGTACAGGTCCGGGTCGGCGAGGACCGCGGCCATGGCCTCGGCGTCATCCACCCGCAACGGGCGCAGGGAGAGGGAATGCGGCATGGGCACAGTCGACCAGCCCGGCCCCGCGCAGACAAGAGGCGGGGCGCATCCGCCCGCCGCTAGCCTGGGCGCATGCCGCCCGCCCCCACCGCCCGTCTGCGCTTCCGCGAGATGGCCGACGCCGACCTCGACCACCTGGCCGGCCTCCTCGCCGATCCCGTGGTGATGCGCTTCTACCCCGCCCCGCGCACGCGCGCGGAGGCGGCGGCGTGGATCGCGGGCAACCGGCGCCGGTACGCGCAGGACGGGCACGGGCTGTGGATCATCGAGACCCACGACGACGGCGGGCCCGGCTTCGTGGGCGACTGCGGCCTGACGTGGCAGGAGGTCAACGGGGAGCCTCGCCTGGAGGTCGGCTACCACGTGCGGGCCGACCTGTGGGGGCGCGGCTACGCCACCGAAGCGGCCGCCGCCTGCCGGGACCACGCCCGGGACGTGCTGGGGCACCACGAGCTCGTGGCGATCATCCACCCGGAGAACACGGCCTCGCGCCGGGTGGCCGAGCGGATCGGGATGACCGTGGTGGGCGAGGACCGCACCGGCGCGCCCGAGGCCCGCGCGGCTCTGGGGCTCGAGGCGCGCACCGTGCTGGGGATGAGGCTCCGGCCGGGCGCGTGAGGCGCGGCCCGGCCGGACGTCTCAGCCCCGGTCGCTCACTTGGCGTGGCGGGCGAGCAGCTCGCGGGCGGCGTCCAGGCCGCCGGCCTCGACGTCGTAGGAGCCGGTGGACGCGTGGTGGGCCTCGACCGCGTCCGTGATCCGGTAGTGGTCCGGGTTGCCGGGCGGGTCGGAGGTCTCCAGCACGTGGATCAGGTAGGTCTCGCCGGCGGCCAGGGCCTGGCGGTCGTCGCGCTCGTGATGGGTCATGACGTCCTCTCGGGTCGGCGCCCGGCGGGTCTGTCCCACCGGGGCGTGCGCACCAGGGTGGCGCATCGACGGCGGCGGGGCACAGTCCTGCCCGCCCGCGGGCCGGATCCGGTCAGTAGGCGGGTCAGAGTCCGCTCAGGCCCCGACGTAGGAGCTGACGACGCTCCGCAGTGCCTCGGCGGATTCGTAGATGTCCTCCAAGTTCTCGAGGTCGGCCCGCGTCCTGTTCTTGTCCGCATCGAACAGCACCAGATATTTCACCTTCCCGTCGAAGTGAAGGCGCGCGATCGGCTTCCGATTGTTGTCGTCCAGGATGACGCTGCAGTACGAGGCTGCGTCGCGCATGTAGACGCGGTTCATCGGCACGATTCCGGCGAGAATCGCCTTGATGATGCGGAAACCCTCGATCTCCTCTTCGGTCGTCACCACGCCCGGCTTGAGCTGGCCCTCCTGACCGTTCTCCTCGTCGGACAGGACCGTCTGATCGCCGGTGGCCACGGGCTCAGCGGGAGCCGCCAGTACCGGAGCGACCTGGTCGCCCAGGGCAGTCTTCAGCCGCGCGTTGACGCGATCGTTGATGTACTGGCGCGCAGCCTCCTCGGTGAGCCGGGTGAAGGTCTCCACCGCCTTGGCGTTCATGTACCCGGAGTACACGCGCTTGGCGAGGACCTTCACCAACTCATCGCTCGGCGCAGCCATCTCGGCAGAAATCTCGCGCTTGATGGCCGATACGTACTTCAGCTCCTCGGCTGCGGCGATGACCGAGTCGAGATCGAAGGATCCCTTCGCCAGCTGCTCGAGCTTCGGCACGGTGACCGGGTCGATGTCCAGAAGATCGAGGACGAGGAACGGACGCTCGTCGAGGATGTTGGCCTTGTCGAGGTCCGTGTAGAAGTTCCACACCCGCCCGTTGGTGAGCACGCCGATCCGCGCTTCACTGGTGTGGAAGTAGCGCACCAGCTGGCTCGCGTGCGCCAGGGACAGCTCCGAGCCGACCTTCTTGGCCTCCACGAGGATGTTGACCTTCCCCTCCCGCATGATGGCGTAGTCGATCTTCTCCCCCTTCTTCAGGCCCAGATCTGCGACGAACTCCGGGACGACCTCCTGGGGATCGAACACGTCGTAGCCCAACACCTGCGAGATGAATGGCATGACGAGCGCGTTCTTCGTCGCCTCTTCCGTGTCCAGGGAGCTTGCGTAGTCGCGGGCTCGCCGAGCCACTTGCGCAAGCTTGTCCTCGAATTCAGTCATGCCGTTTCACCCATCCGTGAGTAGGAGCCGGACAGCCGGGAATCCGGCAGCCTCGCACGTCAGCGCCCGAAGGCCCGCCGCAGCTGTGTCGAAATATAACCCAGCTCACAAACACGCTACGGGGACCCTCGCAGGCGCTCCGTGGCCGGACCGCGGGATCGCCCGGAACGCGAGGCGGCCACGACGCGTCGCCTCTCACAGGAAGGAGACGGGGCGTCGTGGCCGCGTTCCGCGGGGGGCCGCCCTGTCAGGCGACGCCCGGCCGGCTCAGCGGTTGCCGGGGTGCTGCGGGTCGGCCGGGATGCCGCGGCTCAGGGGCTCCACGGGCGGGCCGCTCGTCTCCGGGGTCACGGGCGAGCCGGTGCGGGAGCCGCCGACCTCCGGGGTGTCCGGCACCTGATCGCCGGAGGGCTGGGCGCCGGAGCGCAGCGCCTCGAGCGGCGTCTCGAGGACCTGCACCACGGGCAGGCGGTCGCCGTGGGCGCGCTCGTAGGCGAGCAGCTGCTCCACCTGCGACTCGTCGAGGCCGGTGATCCGGGTCGGCAGCGTGCCGTTGGGGATGTGGTCGTAGTCCGGCAGGGGGAGCTCGTCGCGGTTCGGGGCGTTCGTCATGGCACTGTCCCTCTTCTCTCGTCGGGGTCCCTCGTCGGGATGCGTGGTCCACCCACGCTAGTGAAGGCCCCCGTCAGACGGCACCCCCTGCCGCCCCGCTCACCCGACCCCGTCCCGCCGCGCCCGCAGCACGATCTCCAGGTCGAACCGCGCGTCGGGGTCCTCGAGGGCCTCCCCGAACAGCTCGCGCAGCCGGCCCACCCGGTACCCCACGGTCTGGGGGTGCACGCCGAGCTCCGCGGCGATCGGCGCCCGCTGGCCCCAGTGCGTGAGCCAGGCGAGCAGGGTCTCCTCCAGCACCGCCCGCTTCGCCTCGCTCACCTCGTCCAGGGGCGCCAGCACGCGTTCGGCCAGCTGCGTCACGACGCGCGGCTCGGCCCCCAGCACCACGCGCGCCAGGTGGTCCGCGGCGAGGATCGGGGACGGGGCGCCGTCGTCGTCCTCCCCCTGCGCGGGCTCCGCCGTCCGGCCCGCCGCCTCCTGGACGGCCAGCGTGCGGGCCACCCGGTAGGAGTGGGGCACGAGCGGCCAGTCCACGGCCGGCCCGACGACGGCGGCCGTCCCCGCCAGCAGGCGCAGCATGCGCTCGCGGCGGCCCTGGGAGGGCGTCGCGTCGATCACGGCGACCACCTCCGAGTCCCGCTCCACCACGAGCCCGGCCCGGCCCAGCCTCTCCCGGACGGCGACGCCGGCGTCCGCGGGCAGCACCACCACCGCCAGCCGGCGCGGCAGCCGCCAGTCCGCGAGCGCGGCCAGCCGTTGCACCTCCTTCTCCTCGGTCCCGCCCCGGACCAGGGCGGTGGCGAGGGCGGCGCGGTGCAGCTCGAGCACGCCCGCCTGGGCGGACTGCGCCTCCGCGTACGCCTGGGCGCTGACGGAGGAGAGCTCGTCGATGTACGCCCAGATGGACTCGCCCAGCTCGATCACCACGGACATCTCCAGGCCCAGGCGCGCGCACTCGGCGGAGAGCTCGCGGAACACGATCCGCGCGGAGGTGCGGTACGCGCCGAGCAGGGCGTCCATGGAGCGCCCCTCGCGGAACTCGCCGGCCCCCAGGCGGGCCATGAGGACGCGGGACTCGCTGTTCAGGGCCGGGCGGGTGGTGCCGGGCAGGCTCATCAGCTGCTCGAGGGCGGTGGTCACGCCGGCGGTGAGGTTCTTGCCGTAGTGGCCGTCGCGCGCCGCCGCGTAGGCGGGGATCTGGTCCGGGACCGTCTCGATGATGCGCTCCATGATCCCGGGGATCGCCGGGGCCAGGCGCTCCGCGAGGTCGTCGGGGAGGGACTGCC
>NZ_JASDCZ010000137.1:0-5803 GCF_030407635.1 Micrococcus sp. APC 4021 | reverse complement strand
CCGGTGGGCGAGGGGACGGGGCGGGATCCGGTCGGGCCGGTGATGGTCGGACCACTGTGGTCAGACCAAGGAGCGTACTGTGAGGGCGGTCACCTCGCAAGCGGCTGGCATGATATGGTCTGACCACTACGGCACCCGTGTGCTGCCGCACCGCACGGCGCCCCAGGCGCCCCGTCCGGAACGGAGACCGGCATGAGAATCGCCCTGTTCGCCACATGCATCGTGGACGCGATGTACCCCAAGGTGGCCCTCGCCACCGTCCGCATCCTCGAGCGGCTCGGCCATGAGGTGGTCTTCCCGCCCGGCCAGGTCTGCTGCTCGCAGATGCACGTCAACAGCGGATACATGGAGGACGCCCTCCCCGTCGTGCGCAACCACGTCCGCACCTTCATGAAGGCCGACTACGACCTCGCCGTCGCCCCCTCCGCCTCCTGCGTGGCCTCGCTCGGCCACCAGCAGCCGGACGTCGCCCGCTCCGGCGGGGACGAGGGGCTGGCCCGCGACGCCGAGGTCGTCGCCTCCCGCACCCTCGAGCTGTCCCAGCTGCTCACGGACGTCCTCGGGGTGACGGACGCCGCGGCCCAGCTCGGCTCCTGGTTCCCGCACACCGTGACCTACCACCCCTCCTGCCACGGCATGCGCCTGCTGCGCCTGGGCTCGCGCCAGGAGGACCTGCTGCGCACCGTCGCGGACATCGACCTGCGCCCGCTGCCGGACGCCGAGGAGTGCTGCGGCTTCGGCGGCACCTTCTCCCTGAAGAACCCGGACGTCTCCGCCGCCATCGCGGAGGAGAAGATCGAGAAGGTCACCGCGTCCGGCGCCTCCCTCTGCACGGGCGGCGACGTCTCCTGTCTGCTCCACCTGGACGGGGCCATGCACCGTCGTGAGGCGCGCGGCCAGGACGGCCGCCCGCTGCGTACCGTGCACCTCGCCGAGATCCTCGCGGCCACCCGGGAGAACCCGCTCGAGGTCGACGGCCCCGTCGAACTGTCCATCCCCGCGTCCGCCGGCGTCCGCCGCGGACCGTCCGCCCGTGTTGAGGAGGCCCGCCGATGAGTACCGCACCCACCCGCGTGCGCCTGGGAATGCCCACCGTCCGCCCCGTCCATGGTGAGGGCGAGATCCTGCTGAAGACCCCGTTCCCCGAGTCTTCCCGCGAGCAGCTGGGGAACGGCCAGATGCGCGCCAACATCCGCCGGGCCACCCACACCATCCGTGCCAAGCGTGCCGGCGTCGTCGAGGAGCTGCCGGACTGGCAGGAGCTGCGCGCCGCCGGCTCCGCGCTGAAGCAGTCCGTCATGGCGGACCTGCCCGCGCTCCTCGAGCGGCTCGAGTCCGAGGTCACCGCGCGCGGCGGCGTCGTGCACTGGGCCCGGGACGCGGCCGAGGCCAACCGCATCATCACGGAGCTCGTCACCGCCAAGGGCGTGGACGAGGTGATCAAGGTCAAGTCCATGGCCACCCAGGAGATCGGCCTGGACGCCGCGCTCGAGCATGCCGGCGTGGCCGCCGTCGAGACGGACCTGGCCGAGCTCATCGTCCAGCTCGGCCACGACCGGCCCAGCCACATCCTCGTCCCGGCGATCCACCGCAACCGCGAGGAGATCCGGGACATCTTCCGCCGGGAGATGCCGGAGACGGACGAGAGCCTCACCTCCGAGCCGGCCGACCTGGCCGAGGCCGCACGCCGGCACCTGCGCGAGAAGTTCCTGAGCACGAAGGTGGCGATCTCCGGGGCGAACTTCGGCGTCGCCGAGACGGGCACGCTCTCCGTCGTCGAGTCGGAGGGCAACGGCCGCATGTGCCTGACCCTGCCGGAGACGCTGATCACCGTGATGGGCATCGAGAAGCTCGTGCCCACCTTCGAGGACCTCGAGGTGTTCCTGCAGCTGCTGCCGCGCTCGTCCACGGGCGAGCGGATGAACCCGTACACCTCCATGTGGACGGGCGTCACCGAGGGCGACGGTCCCCAGGAGTTCCACCTGGTCCTGCTGGACAACGGCCGCTCCGCGGTGCTGTCCGACCCGAAGGGCCGTTCCGCGCTGCACTGCATCCGCTGCTCGGCGTGCATGAACGTGTGCCCCGTGTACGAGCAGACCGGCGGCCACGCCTACGGCTCGGTCTACCCGGGCCCGATCGGCGCGATCCTCTCCCCGCAGCTCACCGGTGTGGACGCGGGGGAGAACGGCACCCTGCCCTACGCCTCCACGCTGTGCGGGGCGTGCTACGACGTGTGCCCCGTGGCCATCGACATCCCCTCGATCCTCATCCACCTCCGGGACGAGGACGTGCAGGCCACCCACGCCGCCCGGAAGGCCCTGCGCACGGAGAAGGACGCCGCTGCCGGCCCCCTGGCCCGCGCCAAGGCGGCGGTGGAGTCCGTCACGCCCTCGCAGATGGACGTGGCGATGAAGGGCGCCTCCGTGGTGATGTCCTCGGGTCGGCGCATGTCGCTGGCCGAGCGGGGCCTGGGGCTGGGCCGGGTCGCGGCCGGGCCAGACCGGGTGCTCGGCTGGCTGCCGGGCATCGCCGGCGGGTGGACCGACGAGCGTGACGTGCCGGCGCCCCCGCGGGAGTCCTTCCGCAACTGGTGGGCCCGCCACAAGGATGAGACCGAGCACCGGACCGCCCTGGACGGCGTCGCCGGGCTGGACCGCCAGGAGGACGAGCACGTCGAGGAGGACGGACGATGAGCGAGGCGAAGGCCGAGATCCTGCGGCGCATCCGCGAGGCGACGGCGGACGGGCCGGTCGCGGACCCGGTGCAGCGCACCTACCGGCGGACCTCCTCCCGGGACCGGGCCGAGGTGGTGGAGATGCTGCGCGATCGGCTGATCGACTACCGGGCCTCCGTGCGGGACGAGACCGAGGAGACGGTGGCCGCGGCCATCGCCGAGCTGCTCGGCCCGGACGCCCGGTACGTGGTGCCGGCCGGCCTGGAGCCGGACTGGCTCCCCACGGACTCCCGCGGGGCAGGCCGGGAGCGCATCACGGAGCCCGCGGTGGGCCACACGGGGGAGCGGGCCGCGGTCCGCGGCGCCCACGACGGCGAGCGCGAGCCCCTCAGCGTGGACGCGCTGAACGAGGTGGACGCGGTGGTGACGTCCTCGACGGTCTCCTGCGCGGAGACCGGGACGATCTTCCTCAGCGGCCGCCCGGACGAGGGCCGCCGGGCGATCACCCTGGTCCCGGACCACCACGTGTGCATCGTGCCGCTGGACTCCGTGGTGGAGCTCTTCCCGGAGGCGCTGGCCCGCGTGGAGGCGACGGCGCCGATCACCATGATCTCCGGTCCCTCGGCCACGAGCGACATCGAGCTCGAGCGCGTCGAAGGCGTGCACGGGCCGCGCCGCCTGGACGTGATCCTGCTCGACCGCGCTCGCTGACGCGGGCGCGGTATAGCAGGGGATCGAGCGGGTCAGGCCCCCTCGACGACGGCGCCGCCGGCGCGGCCCGTCTCGAGGTGGGCCTGACGCTCCCGCACGCCGCCGTACAGGGCGACGAACAGCAGCGCGAGACCGGCGGTCACGAGCAAGTGTTCGAGCCCGGCGATGCCCGGGATGGCGGCCGAGGTCTCGGCGGGCGTCAGGCGGAAGACCGTGTCGAGGGCGAGGACCACCAGGGTCACGGGCCGCCCCCGGCGGAGGCCTCAGATGATCGAGCGGCCCTCGCGGCGGGCCGCGGCCCAGTCGGCGACGAAGCCGCGGGCGATCGCGACGAGGACGGCCAGCACGAGGACGGGCCACATCAGGACGTACAGGGTGAGACCGACGGTCATGCGGATGCTCCTTGTGAGTCGGTGGACGGGGGATCAGGACACGGGGGCCGAGGCGCGCTCGACCTGCGGCAGGTCCTCGGTCGCGGGGTCGAAGTCGCCGGTCACGCGCGCGATCCGGTCGAAGTCGAAGTCCTGCCCGGAGCGGACGGACAGCCCCCAGCACACGAGGAAGGACACGGCGTAGGCCACGAGCGAGCCCGTGAGGGTGGCGTAGTCCCGCAGGAAGCCGTAGCCGAGGAACAGCATCACGACCGAGGCGATCGCGCCGACCACGACCGCCGGACGCAGGCCGAAGAAGCCGAAGCACATGATGCCCAGCACGACGCCCACGCCGAGGATCGCGAGGGTCTCCACCACGAACGCCCAGGCTCCCTCGATCGGGATCCACTCGAAGCGCACGGGCAGGAACACGGCCAGCGCGGCGAGCACGGACACCGTGAACGCGACGTTGGTGATCCTGCCCCAGTAGAAGGACGCGATCACGGGGAACACGAGGCAGCCCCACAGGGCGCCCACGAAGACCAGCAGGTCGAGGATGTCGAACTTGGCGGTGGCGAAGTACAGGGCCGCCGCCGTCGCCACGATCATGGTGATGCGGCCGATCAGCAGCATGGTCTTCGGGTCGGCGTTCTTGCGGCCGACCGACTGGCCGTAGACGTCCGTCATCACGATCGACGAGAGGGCGGACAGGTCCGAGTCGGCGGTGGAGGACAGCGAGCCGATGATCATCAGGAACGCCAGGGCCACGAGCGCCAGCGGCAGGTGGTCGGCGACCATCTGCGGCAGGAGGTTGTTGACGTCGCCGTCGAGCGGCTCGACGCCCAGGTAGAGCGCCATGACGCCGAGCATGCCGACGCCGATCACGGTGCCGCCGTAGCCGAGGGTGGCCGTGATGAAGGTGGGCTTGATGAGGTCCTCACGCACGGCGAAGAGGCGCTGGGCGATGGTCTGGTTGCCGATCGCGTAGGCCAGCACGGCGGCGATGTACGGCGCCCCCTGGTTCATGAACGACTCGGAGGAGAAGAAGCTTTGCTGCTGGGCCGTGACGTGGCCGGCCTCGACGCCGGCCTGGAACATGCCCGGGCCGCCCGCGGCGAAGAACACGGCGGGGATGATGATGACGGTCGCGCCGAGCATGGCCATCACCTGGGCGAAGTCGGTGAGCACGGAGGCGCGGAAGCCGGACCACAGGGTGTACAGCAGCACGCCCGCGGCCACGATCAGGATTCCCGCGCCGAAGGACAGCGGGGACAGCAGGGAGATCAGGGCGCCGCCGGCGATGAAGTTGGAGGTCAGGGAGATGACGGAGCCGAGCACGGGAGACGCCGTACGTGTAGCCGGCGGTCACGGAGGCGTACATGGAGGCGGCCCAGATCCAGGTGGCCGTCATGGAGGCGGCGGACACGCCGAAGCCGATCCGATTGCCGGCCGTCATGTAGGCGTCGGCGTTCTCCTTCTTCTTGGAGATGGCCACGGACATGATCATGGTCCCGCCGTAGAACAGCGCGACGAGCAGGATCACCCCGATCACGCCGAGCTGGGTCAGGGATGCTGCGTCCTGGGAGGGCGGCATCGGACTTCCTTTCGCACGAGTGACTGTGGACGTCCCGATCCCCCGGCGCGGTCCGGTCAGGGCACGGCTCCACAGGGCGGAAGGTGGCGTACCGATCACGTCGCGGCCAGGGGGCCGGGGAGGTGGAGGGCATCCCGCCGGGTCCCGAGTCCACGAACGGCGAGCTCTCTGCTCAAGCCATCGCGGTCCCTCGGCCCTGGGCGGCGCTGTCAACACCGGCATCCTGGCGGAACGAGCCCACCCGGATGGGGTGATCATCACATGATCGGCGCAGAAATGGCAAAAACATAGATCTTTTTCAGCAGGGCGGGGGCATGAGTGCGCGGTGCAGAAGCACGACAGAATGGGCGGATGACCGTTCCCCCCGGCTCCCCGGCCGCTCCCTCCGCCCCCGCTTCCCCACGACGGCGCCACGCCCTGCTGAAAAAGATCTATGTTTTTGCCATTTCTGCG